>CALGAJ010000152.1 GCA_937951975.1 uncultured Desulfotignum sp. | reverse complement strand
CACCACTCCGGCACAAGAATTTTCTTTTTAATGAATTATGGTTAATTTGTCAATGAATTTTGTGGAGAGCGGTGTCAATTGTTCCTTTTCTGTCATTTGAATCGTCAATAATCCGCTGGATACAATCGATGGGAATCGCTCCGGATCTCAGTATTTGGGGGGGATCACAGGTGATATCCAGGATGGTGGAACCGGTGCCGCCTTTTAAAGGGCCGGCATCGAGCACCAGATCTGCAGCCCGGATCAGGTCATGGGGCAGATCTTTGATCTGGCTGCAGCCGGGGGTGCCGGACAGGTTGGCGCTGGTACCGGTGATGGGACGGCCGGCGACTTTGACCAGAGCCCTGGCCACGGGATGAGACGGGATGCGAATCCCGATTTTGCCGGTACCGGCGGTGAGCAGTTCACTGACACCGGGTGCGGCCTCGAACACCAGGGTCAGACCCCCGGGCCACAAGGCCTGCATCAGTATTTTTGCCGCATCCGGAATATGGGCCACCAGGTCTTTCAGATCCGTGGGACTGTGGACCAGGATCAAGAGGGGATTGGTGTCGGACCGGTGCTTGATGTGAAATATTCTTTTTATGGCCCGAGGATCCCGGGCATCCGCGGCCAGACCATACAGGCACTGGGTGGGAAAGATCACCACGCCCTGGTTTTGGATCAATGCTGCAGCCCGGTCAATGGCATGGGGTTGCGGGTAATCCGGATCGATCCGGATCACCCGCAATGGCTTTTTCAGCCGGGTTTCAGATCCCGGCGTGGATGTGTCAGGCAAAAGACGTGGCCTTTTTCTGCACTTTGGCAGCCATGTCTTTTTTGAATGCGGTCAGTTTCTCCGCCACAGCCGGATCGGACAGCCCGATGATCTGGGCTGCGAAAATGCCGGCATTGTGGGCACCGGACTTGCCGATGGCCATGGTGGACACGGGAATGCCCGGCGGCATCTGCACGGTGGCCAGCAATGCATCCAGCCCCTGGAGGGCCGAGGAATCAATGGGCACGCCCAGAACGGGCAGGGTGGTGTGGGCCGCGATCACACCGGCCAGGTGGGCTGCATGGCCGGCCCCGCAGATCAGGACCTGGATACCGTCCTCTCTGGCGCTGGATGCCAGTTGCGCGGCCTGGTCCGGGGTCCGGTGGGCCGATGCCACGGTCACGTAGTAAGGGATGTCAAACTGCTTTAAAATGATCAGGGCTTTTTCCATGACACCAAAGTCGGAATCCGATCCCATGATCACCCCGACTTTAGGCGGAATGGACAAGCGTTTAACCGCTTTGGCACCAATATCCTTGCGATAGAAATGACCGGTAAAAGAAATTTTTTCACAGGCGGAATATGCTGTGTCAATGGCCTGCTGTACCGTGTCCCCCAGGCTGGTGACCCCTAAAACCCGGCCGCCGGAGGTGACCACTTTGCCGCCGTCCATGGCCGTGCCGGCATGAAATACCATGGTGTCTTTGATCTCATTGGCCGCATCCAGGCCGGAAATGGCATGGCCTTTTTCATAATCTCCCGGGTACCCCCCCGCAGACACCACCACACATACAGCGGCCCGGGGGTCGATTTCCACGGCATGCTGGTGCAGGGTGCCGTTGCAGCAGGCCTCCATCAGCGGTACCAGATCGTTTTTCAGGCGCATGAGAATGGGCTGGGTTTCAGGATCCCCCAGGCGGGTGTTGAACTCCAGCACCTTGATTTTGTCTTTGTCCACCATGAGTCCGGCATACAGCACCCCCTTGAACGGGGTGCCTTCCCTGGCCATGCCCTGGACCGCCGGAATCATCACTTCTTTCATGGCTTTGGTGCGCAGCAGATGATCCAGGACCGGGGCCGGAGAATACGCGCCCATGCCGCCGGTATTGGGACCTTCATCATTGTCCAGGATCCGCTTGTGGTCCTGGGATTCGGGCAGCGGCAGCACGGTTTTGCCGTCGGTCAGCGCAATAAACGAGGCTTCCTCACCTTTTAGACACTCTTCCACCACCACGGTGGCTCCGGCATCTCCGAACCGGTTTTCCGTGATCATCTCCTCGATGGCCTGGTCTGCTTCTTCCAGGGTCGCGCAGATAATCACCCCTTTGCCGGCAGCCAGGCCGTCGGCTTTGACCACGCAGGGGGCCCCTATAAACCGGGCATAGGCTTTGGCTTTGGCAGAATCGGTAAATGCCTTTCCTCTGGCGCAGGGGATGTTGTATTTGTTCATGTGGTTCTTTGAAAATACCTTGCTGCCTTCCAGCTGTGCTGCGGCTTTGCTGGGACCGAACACGGCCAGGCCACGGTTTTCGAATTCATCGGCAATGCCTTTTACCAGAGGACCTTCCGGCCCCACCACCGTCAGATCGATCTCATTTTTTTCAGCAAAGTCCGCCAGGGCCTGGATATCTTCGGCATCGATGGGAACCGGTTCCGCCAGGTCCCGGGTGCCGGCATTGCCGGGGGCGCAGTATATTTTTTCCACCATGGGACTCTGGCTGATTTTCCATACCAGGGTATGTTCGCGGCCGCCGCCGCCTACGACAAGTATTTTCATTGACCTCTCCTTTTATTTTTATTTTTGTGTTCTTCCATGGCCAGTTGAATCAGTGAATCCAGCAGTCGGGAAAAGGAATAGCCAGCCGCGGCCGCCGACTGGGGATACAGACTGGTGGCGGTCATGCCGGGGATGGTGTTGGTTTCCAGGACAAAAAGATCCTTGCCCGCAAGCATCATGTCGGTACGGGAATAGCCTTTGAGAAAAAGAGCCTGGTGGGATCGGACCGCCAGTTCCTGAACCCGGCGGGTAAGATCATCATCAATGCGGGCCGGACAGATCTCTTCAGTCTCGCCGGCCACATATTTGGCATTGAAATCAAAATAGTCGTGTCCCTGGCCGGGAATGATTTCGATGACCGGCAGGGCTTCAAGATTTTCGTTTCCCAGGACTCCGCAGGTCAGCTCGATCCCCTTGACATATGCTTCCACGATCAGGGTGTCATCATGGGCAAACCCGTCTTCCAGGGCCTGATCCATGGCGGAAGCGTCCTTGACAATGGTCATGCCCACGCTGGATCCGGCACAGGCGGGTTTCACCACCAGGGGCAGGCTCAGTTCCTGAACCAGGCCGGGAATGTCGATATCGTCATTTGCCGCAATTGACCGAAAGTCCGGTGTGGGGATATCCGCTCCCTGATACAGGCGCTTGGACAGCAGTTTGTTCATGGCCACGGCCGACCCCAGAACCCCGGCCCCCTGGTAAGGAATATCCAGCAGATCCAGCAGACCCTGGACCGTGCCGTCTTCTCCGAACGGGCCGTGGAGAATGATCAACGCTGCATCGATGTCAGGCGCATCCATGACCAGCTGTTTGAGATCGGTTTTAGGATCATAGCGCACAATATCGTATTTTTGCTTGTCCAGTGCGTCAAATACCTGGTTGCCGCTGTTCAACGACACCGAGCGTTCCGAAGAGATCCCGCCGGCCAGCAGAGCGAGTCTGATTTTTTTCATAAGCATTCCCCTATCCCTGGATAATGGATTGTCTGGCTTTGTCAAATTCCTCTTTGGTGATCAGGTCTTTTTCATACAATGCATTGAGCTGATTCATTTTCTGTTCCGCCTTGTCGGTTTCCGTGCCCGTTTCGATCAATCGGGTTTCCGGAGCCGGGTTGTCCGGTTCGGTATACGGTAAAAGCCGGCTGGTATCTTCTGTGTTGGACTGGACTTTAAAAGATGCCAACCCCCCCATGAAACTGATTTCCACATTTCGATTCTTCAACTGCTCATTGGACAGGATATCTTGAATCTGTGCGGAATTTTTACGCATCTGGCGTATCACAAGCCAAACGCAAAGGGCCACCAGCAGACCGGCACCTGCCATGATCCAGGGCAGGTATTCAAAAAATCCCTTGATCAGGACCACAAAAACGGCAATGCCGGCCAGAAGCACCACATGGAACAGCAAGATAAAATAGGCGATGAATATATTTTTAAACACCCCTTCTTTATCGGCTTTTTTTAATTTCATGATAACTTTCTGATGATATTTTCCTGGTATTTGTCCGTGATCAGCGGTGAAATGCCGCCCCGGAGAACATCAAGTTTGGTTAACAGGTAATTGAGTTTTTTTGTGATCTCCCGGTGCCGGGCTGACGCGGTATCGGTTGCTTGAAGCAGCAGTTCCGCCTGGGTGATTTTTTTCTTCAACTCAATTTCAGGAGGCAGATACCCGGCATTTTTCAAAATTTTATATGCCAGCCGGCAATCATCCGACGCCGGATGGGCCGGTTCCAGAACAAAGGGTTTGCCTTTGCCTTCCAGGTTGTCAAACGCGCCTTTTTCCTGGGCGTTTTTAATTCGTTCTTCAACAATTTTCTCAAATCCGGGAAGCATCCGAATCAAATCCTATATAAAAAAATTAAATTATTGTTTCTAATCGTTCAGGGATATCCAGGATAAATGGTTTGGTTAAGAAACTAATTTTATTAAACCAGTCCGGGTTTTGCAAGCTATTTTCTTGACAGTCATCAGTCAATACTGTATCAAATACCATTTGATTTACCGCCTTTGACGGCACAATTTCATAATTATTCAAAGATATCGATATATAACAATGACGCAGAAAAAGACCTTAACAAATATCAGAAATATTGGAATCATGGCCCACATCGATGCGGGCAAGACCACTGTGACGGAACGGATCCTGTATTATACCGGAAAATCCCACAAGATCGGTGAAGTGCACGACGGCGAAGCGGTCATGGACTGGATGCAGGATGAACAGGAACGAGGGATCACCATCTCGTCAGCGGTGACCACCTGCCAGTGGCAGCAGTCCATTATCCAGATCATCGATACGCCGGGGCATGTGGATTTCACCGTGGAGGTGGAACGGGCCCTGCGGGTGCTGGACGGCGCCATCGGTGTGTTCTGTGCCGTGGGCGGTGTGGAACCCCAGTCGGAAACCGTGTGGCGCCAGGCGGACCGGTACCGGGTCCCCCGAATGGCGTTCATCAATAAAATGGACCGCACCGGAGCGGATTTTTTCGCAGCCGTGGCATCCATGAAGGAAAAATTGGGGGCCCATCCGGTGCTGCTTCAGGTTCCCATGGGGGCGGAAGATCAGTTTGACGGGGTGATTGATCTCATCGATATGAAACAGATTCGATGGGATGATGAAAGCCTGGGTGCCACATATGTGGTGGATGAGATCCCTTCAGAATACACGGACCTGGCCATGGAATACAGGGAAAAGCTTCTGGAGTCGGTTTCTGAAGTCGATGATGCGATTATGGAAAAATACCTGGGTGAAGAGGAAATCGCCCGGGCCGATCTGATCGCTGCCGTTCGAAAAGCCACCATCAACCGGAAACTGGAACCGGTTCTTTGCGGCAGTGCCTTGAAAAACAAAGGGATTCAGCCGCTGCTCAATGCCATTCAGCATTTTCTTCCCAGCCCGCTGGATGTGCCTCCGGTGCGGGGGATACATCCTGAAACCGGTGAACCCCTTGATTTTCCTCCGGAAAAAAACGGTCCCCTGGCGGCGTTGATTTTTAAAGTTTCCATGATCGAAGGCCGGAAACTGTCCTTTGCCAGAATTTATTCAGGGAAAATCGAAGCCGGGTCGGATGTGTACAACCCGGTGCTCAAGAAAAAGGAAAAATTGTCCCGGATTCTCTTGATGCATGCCAACAAGCGGGAACGCCTCAAAGAAGCATCTGCGGGCGATATCGTCGGTATTGTCGGATTGAAGGATTCCGGGACCGGAGATACGCTTTGCTCGGTGGATCACCCCGTGTTTCTTGAAAAAATGAAATATGAAGATCCGGTTATTTCCATTGCCATTGAGCCGAAAACCCATGCAGACCAGGAAAAACTGGACATGGTTCTTGAAAAATTCATGATCGAGGATCCGACCCTTAAAGTGGCCAAGGACGAAGAAACCGGTCAGACCATCTTGTCGGGCATGGGAGAACTGCATCTGGAGATTATTATTTCAAGGATGCGCAAGGAGTTCAATACCCAGGTGAATGTGGGCAATCCCCAGGTGGTGTACCGGGAGGTGGTGACGGTGCCGGCCACGGGTGAGGCGGTGTTTGACCGGGAGATTTCCGGCAAAACCCATTATGCAAAGGTCCGAATTCAGCTTAAACCCCTGGACCGGGGAGCCGGCGTACTTTTCAGGAACAAAGCCCCTGAAACCCAGATTCCGCCGCAGTTTGTATCCGGTATTGAGCAGGGGATCCGGGAAAGTCTGGAAGGCGGATATCTCAAAGGATATCCTCTGGTGGATGTGGAAATCGTTCTGCTGGGCGGGGCGTTTGAGGAAGGAAAATCCACGGAACTGGGATTTTCAGTGTGCGGGTCCATGGCCTGCAAAGAAGCGTTGGAAAATGCGTCCCTGGCACTTCTGGAACCGATCATGCAGGTGGAGGTGTTTGTGCCGGACACCTATATGGGAGACGCCATTGCCGATCTCAATTCCCGGGGGGGCAAGGTGGAATCCATTACCCCGAAATCCAATATTCAGATCATCCATGCGGTGGTGCCTTTGGCCAAAATGTTCGGGTATTCGACAGCTCTGCGTTCCGCCACCCAGGGCCGGGGGACGTTCAGTATGAAATTCGACCGGTTTGACCGGGTCTGATGAATGTATCAGGCAGGCGGTTTGCTGCTTGAGATCCGTTTTAAACGCGCTTCAGCATCTGTTTTTGCGTCCGGATCATCCAGTCCCTGGTCCATGGCCCGTTTCAGATGACGGGTCGCATTTTTTGCATCCTGCATCAAATCATAATAGATCCCCAAATAATAATGGGACATAGCGAGTCTGTTTTCCCTGGACATGATGGCGCCCAGGTGAAAATAGGCTCGGGGAAAAGATTTCGGTGATGTCCCGGTCACCCGGATCAGGTTCTGTCTGGCAGACGGTATATCTCCGGATTCCAGCTGGGCCACGGCCAGGTAATAGCGGGCCCAAGTCCCCAGAACCGGG
>CALGAJ010000151.1 GCA_937951975.1 uncultured Desulfotignum sp. | reverse complement strand
CTGGTGCAGAAGGGATCGATGGCCTGGATCCGGTCTTTGCTGCGGTCGATGACAATCACCTCGTTTTTGTTTTCATACAGGGCTTTGGCCACATAATACCCAAAGCTGCCCGCACCGATCACCGTGAATCGTCTCATGGGCCCTCCTTTTCCTATCCGATCATCAGATTTTCTTCGGCAAACTGCAACCCTTTTTTCGGGGGCCCGCCCACAATGATATAAGTGATGACCGGGACCCCCACCCGGCCGATGATCATCAGGGCGATGATCACCAGTTTTCCCGGCAGGGTCAGCACCGGGGTGACCCCCATGGACAGGCCCACGGTTCCGAAGGCGGACACGGTTTCAAAAAGAAAACTCAGAAACTGGCGGTTCCCCGGTATCCGGGCGCCGTGGTCGGGGTCGATGAACAGAATGATGAACACCGCCACACAGATGATGCCTAAAGAAAACAACAGGATAAAGATGCTTTTGCTCACGGTGTCATCCGGCAGGGTCTTGGAAAACAGGTTGACGCATCTGCGGCGCATCAGACGACTCCAGGAATAGGTGGCCAGCACAGCGAATGTGGTGGTCTTGATGCCCCCGCCGCAGGAACCGGGGGAGGCGCCGATCAGCATCAGAAACATCATGAACAGCAGGGTGGCCGTGTTCAGGGAGGCAATGTCCAGGGTGTTGAATCCGGCGGTCCGGCAGGTGATGGATTGAAAGACCGATGCCAGAAGGCCGTTCCTCCACCCCAGGGACGGGACCAGGGTGCGCTCGGACACCAGAATCACCAGGATCCCGGCCAGGGTCAGGCCAAGGGTGGTGAGTAGCACGCTTTTGGTTTGAATGGACAGTTTGCCGGACTGTCCCATGAATGTCCGGTTAAAGATTTCGTAAACCACGGGAAACCCCAGTCCGCCCAGAACGATCAGGCCGCCGATGGTCCCGTTGAGGAGCAAAGATCTCTGTCCGGATATCAGGCTGTCGGAAAACAGGGAAAATCCGGCATTGCAGAAAGCGGAAACCGAATGAAACACCGCCGCGGACAGGGCCTGGGTAAACGGGACCGTGCCGTGCCAGTGAAAGAACAGAATAACCGTCCCGGCCGTTTCAATGGAAAATGTGAAAATCAGCACCGACCTGAGAAGGTAAAAGATATCCGCTCTGGGGGTATGGGAAAACACCTCCTGCATGGCCATCCGCTGCTGAAACACCACCTTTTTGCCGATGATCTGGAAAAGGGCCACGGAAATGGTCATGATTCCCAACCCCCCGACCTGAATGAGAAACAGGATCACCCCCTGGCCGAACGGGGTGAAAAAGGATCCGGTATCCACCACGATCAGGCCGGTCACACACACGGCGGACGTGGCTGTGAACAGGGCATCGATGAGATGGATATGACCGCTTACCGTGGCGGGCGGCAGCATCAGCACCAGGGTCCCGGCCAGGATGGCTACCAGATAGCTCAGTAGCAGCAGCGTGGTGGGATGAGACTGGTTTAACCGATGTTGAAGCCATGCCGGCAGCAAAATGTGATTTTCCTTTTCATATGCATGGACAGATCACTGTCCGTCGGTTCAGACCGGTTATATCAGAAAATGACACATTGCAAAAAAGATTTTTTTGGAGTGGACGAATTTGCGGTTTATATGGGATTCGACTTCAACTGCTTGATTTTGCGTGGACCGATCTTATAATTGTGTCAACCAGTCATAATTATTGGCACAAATTTGAATTTTCATGAGGAGAGCCATGGGAAACCATATAAAAACCGTTTTTCTGCTGACCGCCATGACCGGGCTGTTCCTGGTGCTGGGCTATGCCCTTGGCGGGCAGTCCGGCATGGTCATCGCTCTGATCATCGCCTTGGCCATGAACTTTTTTTCCTACTGGCAGTCCCATACCATTGTACTGAAAATGTACCGGGCCCAGC
>CALGAJ010000150.1 GCA_937951975.1 uncultured Desulfotignum sp. | reverse complement strand
CGTAACGCTTGTAAACTGGGTTTCCACATTCTCGACTTCAAAATCTTCGATATTGTATTCCACGCCGATGGTGGTGTAATCCCATAATTGCCGATAGGAAGATCGAAGCGTCAAACCGATGGCGTTGCGCTCGTAATATTCGAATTCCTTTTCGAGCTTGTAAATATTGAACCCGGCGGAAACGGGTTTGTCAAAGATCCAGGGCTCGGTAAACCCCAGATCATACAATCCGGTTTCTCCGGAGATTCTTCCCAGAAGTTTCAGGTTCTGTCCCCGGCCGAACAGGTTTCTTTCTTCAAGAGACACCTGACCGAACGGACCGTCATCCGTTGAAAATCCGCCGCCGAAAGAAAAGTTGCCCGTCGGTTTCTCTTCCACCTTGACCTCCAGGTTCCGCTGATTGGGAACGTCGGTTGGCACCGGGTTGATTTCCACCGTCTGGAAATAGTCTCTGTATGCCAGGTTGCGGTGTGAGCGCTGAATACCGCCCATGGAGTATTTGCCCTGCTCTTTGACGGCCAGTTCCCGCCGGATCACCTTGTCTCTGGTTTTTTTGTTTCCGGTGATCAGAATCCGGTTGAAATATACCAGTTCTCCCTGATCGATTTTGTAGGTGATGTGCACCAGATGAGTATCATCATCGGTTTGCACCAGCGGGGAGACGTTGACATTGGCATAGCCCTGGTTGGAGTAATAATCACTGATACCCAGCATATCTTTCCGGATCAGTTCCCGGTTGTACAGGTCGGATTCCTTGACCAGCAGTCTGTCGAACAGATCTTCCTTTGACGTCAAAATATCCCCGGTAATGTCCACATTTCCAGTTTTGTACTGTTCTCCTTCATCGATTCTGAAACCGATGGTAATGCTTTCCTCCCCCATGTCGATGCGGGGATCCGATACCTTGACATTGATGAATCCGTTGTTTTTATATAATGATTCAATGCGCAGCGTATCATTTGTCAGTTCGTTTTCATCCAGGTCCCCGGAAGAAGTGATGAACGACCAGAACCCTTTTTCTCTGGTCTGAATCGTTTTTTTCAGTTTTTTGTCACTGAAGTGGGTGTTCCCTTCAAACACGATGGATTCGATTCTGATTTTTTCTCCCTCTTCGATGACGAACATAATATCGGCCTGGTTGTTGTCCAGTGAAGTGATTTCATAGTGGACCGTACAGTTGTGATAATTTTTTTCCGTGTACAGCCCTTTGATTTTCTCCACATCCGCATTGATTTTATAGACATTGAGGATGGAACCGGTACTGGTGTCAACGACTGCGGCCAGTTCATCCTCCTTGTACACACGGTTCTGGGAGAATTTGATATTTCTGACGCTGGGTTTTTCCGTAACGTTGAAAACAATTTCTATGCCTTGATCCAGATCTTTTTTCTCGATCACCACATCATCGAAAAAGCCCATTTTATAAACCTGTTCCAGGTCTCTGGACAATTTTTCCTGGTTCATGATATCACCGGGGCTCGTGGAAATGATCCGCAAGATCGCGTCAGAATCCACCCGGCGGTTGCCGGTCACAGTTATGGTTGCGATGATGCGTTTTTCAAACAGCTCGCCGATGATTGCCCGGGACAGCTGCCCGGTGGCCCCATGCAGTTCCTCCAAAGAACCGGACTGGGAGAAAAAGGGCTGGGGCGGACCTGTTTCATAGATCGGATGCATGTTTGTATCGATACTGATACTGTTGCCGGCCATAAACACGTTGCCGGTAATGATGTGGTCCACACCCAGGCGGATACCTTCCTGGCGGAATCTGGCGGCATCCCAGGTTTGCGTATCCGTGAACTCTTTGACATAAACCACCCGCACCCCTTCTTGTTCCAGACGATTTCCAAGCATCAGAGGCAGGTCTGTGCCCAGCGGTTCATGGGCCGGAGGTGCCTGGACGGAAAAAGGAAAAACAGCAACGCTGGCCGTCTGCTCTGCATACAGCCAGGAGGGCAGTCCGCATAATATCATCATCCCTGTCAGTACTGCATTGATCACCCTTTTTTTCATATCAGTCCCTTTCTCATGCCGGTACAATTTTTCCATTTTGGATCGTTACGGTTTTTTCCATCATCCGGGCCAGTTTCATGTTATGGGTCACCACAATCACGGTCATCCCCAGTTCTTTGTTCAATTCAGTGATCAACGCGTGGATACTGTCCGCGTTTTTTTCATCCAGATTGCCGGTGGGTTCATCCGCCAGAAGTATATCCGGGTTCAATACCAGGGCTCTGGCAATGGCGACCCGCTGCTGTTCTCCACCGGACAGATCTTCCACGCGATGATGGCATCGATCTGCCAGACCTACCCTTTCAAACATATTTTCAGCCAGCTTTTCAACCATTTTTTTTGATTTTTTAGCGATAAGTCCCGGAATCATCACATTTTCAATGGCTGAAAACCCCTGGAGCAGGTAATGGAACTGGAACACGAATCCGATCCGTTTGTTTCTGAATGCTGCCAGTTGATCGTCTTTCAAAGCCAGCAGGTTTTGGTCCTGAAACAGAACCTGTCCGTTATCCGGCCGATCCAGGGTGCCGATGATATTAAGCAGTGTTGATTTGCCGATACCCGAGGCTCCGACCACAGCCAGAGTCATCCCCCGGGTGATGGTGAATTCGGAAGCATCCAGTATGTTGATGACACCCGGCGGCGTGCCGAACCGTTTGGTGATGTTTGTCAGACGCATGAGAACAGAGCCGGCATCATCCATATCGAATGGCCTCCAGCGGGTCCATGCTCGATGCCTTCCAGGACGGGTACAACGTGGAAAAAAAGCAGATGATTACCGCACTGACTGAAATGACAAGGACATCCACGGGATCCAGCTGAACCGGCAGCGTGGAGAATGGGTAGGCTTTGGGCAGCCGGATAAAGTCATATCGTTTCAGAAGCAGACAGATCCCGATACCGGACACGGTTCCCAGCAGGGTGCCGATGATCCCTATGACCAGTCCCTTGATGATAAATATTTTTCGGATCATCCGGTGGGTGGCACCCATGGCTTTGAGCACGGCGATGTCTTTGGTTTTTTCCATGACCAGCATGATCAAGGCGGATGCAATGTTAAAGGCCGCGACCAGAATGATTAAAGTCAGAATGATGAACATGGCGGTTTTTTCAAGCTTCAGGGCTGAAAAAAGGCTTTGGTTGATTTCCATCCAGTCCCGGATATAGAACGGATGTTGTTCCAGATCACCCGGCAGGGTTTTCCGGAATTCTTTGACCTTGAAAACATCATCCACCCAGATGCCGATGGCGGATATTTTATCCGGTTCTTTTGTCAGAGCCTGGGCCTGTTCCAGATGAACATAGGCCAGCATGCCGTCATATTCGGACATGCCTGATGAAAAGGTTCCTTGAACCACAAACTGCTTCATGGCCGGTATTTGTCCCATGGGGGAGATAACGGACCGGGTGGACATGAGAATGATCTTGTCTCCGGTCATGGCGCCCATGGACCGGGCCAGTTCACTGCCCAGTATAATACCCGGCAGGTTGCCGGAATTTTTTTGAACAGCCAGGGCATTTTTCAGGGCGGATTCGTCAAATCCTTTGATCAGCGATGCACTGTTATCCGGGATAATGCCCCGGACCATGGCACCCGACATGGCATGACGGGTCCGGATAATGGCCTGGGCAAACAAAATCGGGGAAGCGTCCCGGATATGGGGACGGGTTTGTATCTCTTCCAGCACGGTATTGTAATTGCCAAACGTGCCGTTGTAATTCATGATCAGAATATGAGGCTCCAGACCCAATATCCGTCTCCGGAATTCAGTTTCCGCCCCATTCATGACGGCGATCACCACCACCAGCGCCATCACCCCCACCATGACTCCGGCCACGGACAGAAATGTAATCAGAGAGATGAATCCCTCTTTTCTTTTGGCCTTGAGGTAGCGGCCGGCTATGAACAGTTCCACGGCCATCAATGATCAGTGGCTGTGTTTCATATGGGGAAACAAAATAACTTCCCTGATGGAGGCCGCATCCGTGAGCAGCATCACCAGCCGGTCGATGCCGATGCCTTCTCCGGCAGTGGGCGGCATACCGTATTCCAGCGCTTCCACATAATCCGCATCCATGATGTGGGCTTCATCATTTCCTTCATCCCGCTGGCGCACCTGCATGAGAAACCGGTTGTGCTGATCTTCCGGGTCATTGATTTCAGAAAATCCATTGGCGATCTCTCTGCCGGCGATAAACAGCTCAAACCGGTCGGTCAGATTTGGATCGGATTCGCTTTTCCGGGACAATGGAGACACTTCCACCGGGTATCCGGTGATAAATGTGGGTTGAATCAGCTTGGGTTCCACCAGCACATCAAACAGTTTGGTCAGAATTTTACCGTGACTTTCGGTTTTGGTGATCTGGATCTGTTGGTCTTTTGCAAAGGCCAGCAACGCCTGGGTATCATGAATTTTTTCTGGATCGATACCGCCGATGGACGATAAAGAGTCCATCATGGAGATCCGCTGCCACCCGGGTTTAAAGTCAATGGTATGTCCCTGGTACGTGATGACGGTGCTGCCGCTGATCTTTTCCACAATCGCGGCAAACATGTTTTCGGTCAATGCCATCAAATCATGATAATCCGCATAGGCCTGGTAAAATTCCACCATGGTGAATTCCGGGTTGTGCCGGGTGGACACACCCTCGTTTCTGAAGTTGCGGTTGATTTCAAACACCTTTTCAAAGCCCCCCACCACCAGGCGTTTCAGGTACAGTTCCGGCGCGATGCGTAAAAACAGTTCCATGCCCAGGGCATTGTGCCAGGTCTTGAAGGGCGTGGCCTCGGCCCCTCCGGGCAAGGGCTGCATCATGGGCGTTTCCACTTCCATGAATCCGTGTTCTTCAAAAAACCGGCGCATGGCAGATACGATTTTGCTCCGGGTGACAAAAATATTCCGGGTGCCGTCGTTCATTATCAGGTCCAGATACCGCTGGCGATACCGTTTTTCGGGATCCTTGATGCCGTGAAATTTTTCCGGCAATGGCCGCAATGCTTTGGAAAGCAGTCTGAAATCCGTGGCCAGGATGGTCCATTCTCCGGTCTTTGTCTGGAACAGCGGGCCTGAGACACCAATGAAGTCTCCGATGTCCAGTTTTTTGAACAAATCGTAGGTGTCATCCCCGACTTTGTTTTTCTGAATATACACCTGCATCTGGTCGGGCCCGTCCTTGAACCGGACAAAAGAGGATTTTCCCATTTTATTGATGGCCATCATCCGGCCGGCCAGTTTGAAAGTCCTGCCGTTCTCGCCTAAGGAAGACGGATCATTGTCAATGAGGTGTCGAAGTTGCGCCACAGTGCATGAAATTTTGAAATCATTGGGATACAGGGGGAAGCCCTTTTCCTTGATAGCGCTTATTTTTTCTTTTCTGGCCTGAATGATCTGGGTGTCTTTGTCCATGGGTATTGTTGTTTCCATCTATGTTCATTTGAATTTTTAATATGATAAAACAAATTTAAATAGCCTGTTTATCGGGTGTTTGTCAAGATTTTGTTCGATTTTCAATGGATCTGTCTGTTTTGAATATAATGGTGAAAACCGTTCCTTTGCCGGGGATGGATTCAAAATCGATCAGCCCGCCATAGGTTTCAATGAGCCGGTGAATAATGGGCAGGCCCAGTCCCGTGCCTTCGGGTTTGGTGGTGAAAAACGGGTCAAAAATATGGCGGGCAGTGTCCGGTTCAATACCCTGTCCGTTGTCTGAAAAGGTCAGATAAATTCGGTGGCTTCGGGGGGAAGTCAGGGTGATGACGATTTTTCCTTTGCCGGCAATGGCCTGGGCCGCATTTTTGATCAGATTCCACACAATCTGCTGGAAATGTACCGGATCAATGTGAATACTCAGCCCTTCATCCAGATGGGTGACGACCTGGATCCTTTTTTTGAATTCTTTGGAATTTAAAAAAAGGGAAACCACATCCATGACGGCCTGATGAACCATCACCGGAACGGCATTGGCCCGACCGGGTTTGGCAAATAAACGGATGTCATTGACAATGGTTTTCATCCGTTCGGTTTCCCGCAGAATAATTTTCATGAGCCGGTCTTCCCTGCTGCCGGATGTGGTGTCTTCTCTGAGCAATTGGATTGAACCGGCTAAAGAAGCCAGCGGGTTTTTGATTTCATGGGCGATGCCGGAAATCATTTCATCCATGACTTCCATTTTTTCCACCCGCCTGTAATGGGCCTGGGTGATTTTCAGATCCTGCCGTGCCCGTCTCAGCTGCCTGGCCAGCAAACCGCTTAAATACGCCACAGCCATGCACGCGGACATGAGTATGACAATCCGGTAAAAGACCAGACTGGGATTCAGAGACGCCGGGGAAGTGTGCTGTCCTGAAAAAGCAGGTATTATGTGATAATATTCCAGCACGATCAGTAAACCGTACTGAACGCTGGAAACACCGGCAATGGTCAGACTGCCGCGCAGAAATACCAGCATGGCCCCGTAGATAATGATCAGCAGGTACAAAAACGTGAAAATGGAGTCCAGGCTGCCGGTGACATAGATGATCACTGTGACCGACAACGTATCCACCAGAATCTGGAGATAGGACAGTGCCAGCAGATGCTTTCCCTGTTTGAGCCACAGGCCGTATCCCACAGACAAAAATAAAATGGCTGCTGCCAGATAATACAATGTCAAAAAGGGCTGGGACAAAAAAGACAGATTCTCACCCGTGGAAAACACCAGGCTGGAAAAAATCAATACAATGCAGAAGCTCACCCGGACCAGAACAATCCATTTGAGCTGCTGTACAAGGTCCGACGGGTTCATAAACCGATCAGATGTCATGAATTTAAGCAATGCTGCCTGCCATGGTGAAAATAGGAAGATACATGGCGATGACCAGTCCTCCCACAATCACCCCTAAAAAGACCAGCATGAATGGTTCGATCATGTCTGTGAGGTTTTTTACGGCCTGATCCACCTCGTCATCATAAAAATCGGCTATTTTTTCCAGCATGGTGTCCAGGGCACCGGTGGATTCCCCCACGGAAATCATGGAGCAGACCATGGAGGGAAACACGCCGCTTTCCAGCAGAGGATCCGCCATGGACCTGCCTTCGGCGATACCGGATTTAACGTCTTTAATGGCAAATTCCACAATTTTATTTCCTGCGGTGCGGCCCACAATGTCCAGTGCCTCCAGAATGGACACACCGGAAGATATCATGGTGCTGGTGGTCCGGGTGAATTTTGCCACCGCCACTTTCCGGATCAGAATTCCGATGACTGGCAGCCGCAGAAACAGATCATCCATGAGTATCCGGCCTTTTTTGGTTTTGTAGAAACGCCGGACGACAAATAGGGTTCCGAATATACCGCCGAGAATATACCCGATATTGGCGACCACAAAATTACTTAAAGCCACCACCATTAACGTCGGAGCCGGCAGGGCCGATCCCATGCTGGCGAACATTTCTTCAAATACCGGAATCACGAAAACCAGTATGATTCCCACCACAATAATGGCCACGGCAATGGTGATGATGGGATAGGTCATGGCCCCTTTGACCTGTTTTTTTAATTTTGCCATTTTTTCCATATATGCGGACAGACGGCTCAAAATGACATCCAGGATACCCCCTGCCTCTCCGGCCGCGATCATGTTGACAAACAGTTCATTGAAGTCGGATGGAAATTTTTTCAGGGCATCGGCAAAGGTTTCACCGGATTCCACGGATTCCTTGATTTTTTTCAGATGCCTTTTAAAGGTCGGGTTTTCCTGCTGGGCCTGAAGTATTTCCAGACATTGGAGTAAAGGAAGCCCGGCATCGATCATGGTGGAAAATTGTCTCGAAAAAATGATGACATCTTTTTCTTTCACCCTGGGCTGCAGAAATTTTATGTTTTCAAGCAGATCCTTGGGCTTTTTTTTGATTTTGCCCGGAGTGATTTTCCGTCTGACCAGCATGTTGTGGACCTGTTCCGCAGTTTCCGCTTCCATCTCTCCTTTGACGGATCTTCCTCGGGGATTTTTGCCTTTCCACAGATAAATAAACGGCATAACGTTTCCTTTGATCAGGGTTGTTTTGCAGGCCGGGGCCGAATCGCCGGCCCGGCTGCATGATGTGGTTCAACCGGGGGCCGTATCATTGTAAATTACACACAGATAGTCTATATAACATCCGATATTCAATCTCAACAGGAGTTGTGACGTGGTTCTCAAAAAAAAAGGCCATACCGCAAAAACCATTATCACCAGTCATGTGAATGCGGATTACGATGCCATCGCCGCCATGCTCGCGGCCCAGAAGCTCTATCCGGACGCCCGGATCATCTTTCCCGGATCCCAGGAAAAAACGCTGCGGGATTTTTTCATCCATTCCATGGGATATCTGTTCAATATGGCAGACCCGGCCTTTATTGATTTTTCAGAGACCACAACGCTGGTGCTGGTGGATACCCGCCAGAAAAACCGGCTGACCGGCGTGAAAGAACTGCTGAAAAAAAAGGATGTGGCCATTCATGTGTATGACCACCATCCGCCCGGACCCGATGATGTCACGCCGGCCATGGAAATTTTCAAATCCTATGGTGCCACCACCACCATTTTGTGCGAAATCCTTCAGAAAAAAAATATTCCCGTCACCCCGGAAGAGGCCACGGTCATGGCGTTGGGCATTTATGAAGATACCGGGGTCTTCACTTACGCTTCCACCACACCCGCGGATTTCATTCAGGCCGGATTTCTCCTGGGCTGCGGAGCCAGCCTCAATACCATCGTCAGCCTGGTGGTCAGGGAAATCAAAGCGGAGCAGATCTCCTGGCTCAATGACCTGCTCAATGAAATGACCCGGCATCAGATCAACGGGCTGGATGTGCATATTTCCACCATCTCGTCTCCTGCCTATATCACGGATCTGGCATCCATTGTCCAGAAGGTGATGCGCATGGAAAATCTGGAACTGTATTTTGCCGTGGTACTCATGGGCAATAAAGTGCATATCATTGCCAGAAACCGGATCCCTGAAGTGGATGTGGGCCGGATACTGTCCATGTTCGGCGGCGGGGGCCATGCCTATGCCGCATCCGCCAAAATCGAGAATCATACACTGGCACAGGTGGAGCATCTGCTCATTGATCAATTGAAAAAAGAAACCCGGCAGATCCAGGTGGCGCGCTCCCTGATGTCTTCTCCGGCGATTACCATTGCGCCGGGCGACTCCTGTGAACAGGCCGGCAACATCATGACCCGGTATAATATCAATACGCTGCTGGTGGTGGATCCTGAAACCGGTTCCTACGAGGGGTACATTACCCGCCAGGTGGTGGAGAAAGTCCTGTTTCATCAGCTCAAGGCCCGGCCGGTGGAAGAGTACATGAATTCGGAAGCCACCTTTATTTCACCGGATGCCAATATGTCTGAAATCGAATATCAGATCATTGAAAAAAAACAGCGGATTATACCGGTGATCGATCATGAAGAAATCAAAGGCGTTATCACCCGCACGGACCTGCTCAATTTTCTGGTTCAGCATGACAAGGCGGTCAAACACACGGATCAGCTGGTTTTTAAGAAACAGAACGCCCGGAAACGCCGGATTCATAATATCATGGACCAGCGCCTGGACGATTCGACCATGAAACTGCTGAAATCCATCGGCGCGGCCGGTGACGAGCTGGGACTCAACCTGTATGTGGTGGGCGGGTTTGTCCGTGACCTGCTTTTGCAGCGAACCGTGGATGACATCGACATCGTGGTGGAAGGCGACGGCATCGCGTTTGCCAGATATGTGGCTGAAAAACTGAACTGCCGGGTGAACACGCATAAAAAATTCGGTACCGCCGTGGTCATTGTTTCCCAAAAGATTAAAGTGGATGTGGCATCGGCCCGGCTGGAATATTATGATTTCCCCGCAGCCCTGCCCATTGTGGAAAAAAGCTCCATCAAACGGGATCTGGCCCGCAGAGATTTCACCATCAACACCCTGGCTTTGAGCCTGAATGCAAAGACCTTCGGTACACTGATCGATTATTTCGGGGCCACGCGGGACCTGAAAGACAAAACCATCCGAACCATTCACAATTTAAGTTTTGTGGAGGATCCCACCCGCATATTCCGGGCCATCAAGTTTGCCAACCGGTTCGGATTCGACATCGGTAAAGTGACCGCCAACCTGATCCGCAATGCCATTAAAGTGGATTGTTTCAAAAATTTGAGCGGCCTCCGGGTCCTTTCGGAGCTCAAGCAGATTTTAAGTGAAGAAGATCCCATTCCCGCCATTCGCAGCATGACCGATTACGGACTTGAAAAAGTGATTCATCCCCGGCTGGAAATTTCTGCTGCCACCTATCAGATGCTGGAATCCGCCAACAAAACCCTGGCCTGGCATGATCTGCTGTATGTGGAAGAAACCTACCCCAGATGGGCCGTGTATTTCATGGTACTGCTCAACCGATGCACTTTCAAGGTCAGTGAACAGATCTGTGACCGGCTGATGATTCCTGCAGGAGAACGGCAGATGCTGCTGGAAACACGGTACAAGGCGGAAAACCGGCTGGGCTTCATCGAGTCCAACCACCCGGTTTCCCGGCAGAAGCTTTACTGGGCATTGATTAATTTCAATACCGTGTTTGTCCTTTATATGATGGTATTGACAAAAAATGAGGCGGTTCGCAAGGATATCTCCAGATTTTACACGGAGTTTCGGCATGTGACACCCAAAATCCGGGGCAAAGACCTGATCCGGATCGGGGTTAAGCCCGGGCCGGCCTTTACAAAGATTTTAAATGAAGTGCGCAATGCCAAGCTGGAAGGTCATCTGGACACCCGGGAAAAAGAGATGGCCTTTGCCACGGAATATGCCCGGGAAAACAAACTGATTTGATATTGATAAAACCGGCACTTTGTGGTTGAATCACGTTTTTTATGTGAATTTTTGATGATGAAAGATATCTGAATGAAAAATGCAGATTTTTTGACCGGTATCACCACCAGCGGCACCCCGCACCTGGGTAATTTTGTGGGAGCCATCCGCCCGGCCGTGGCCACCAGCAAAAACAAGGACCTGACGTCGTATTATTTTCTGGCAGACTACCACTCATTGATCAAGAATCATGATCCTGAAAAAAGGCGGCAGTCCACTTTGGAGATCGCCGCCGCCTGGATTGCCCTGGGCCTGGATCATGACAACTGCGTGTTCTACCGCCAGTCGGATATTCCTGAAATCCCGGAGCTGACCTGGATACTCACGTGTCTTACCGGCAAAGGGCTCATGAACCGGGCCCATGCCTACAAGGCAAAAGTTCAGGAAAATGAAACCGACGGCAACAAAGACCCGGACCAGGCCATCACCATGGGACTGTTTTCATATCCGATTCTCATGGCGGCCGACATTCTGATGTTCAATGCCGGTAAAGTGCCGGTGGGAAAAGACCAGATTCAGCATCTGGAGATGACCCGGGACATTGCCGCCCGGTTCAATCATGTGTACGAGAACCTGTTTGTTCTGCCCGAGGTGGTGGTAGATGACAATACCGCCGTGCTGTCCGGTCTGGACGGCCGGAAAATGAGCAAGAGTTACAACAATTTTATCCCGCTGTTTGACACGGAAAAAAGATTGCGCAAAATGATCATGAAGATCCAGACCAACTCCCTGGGACCGGATGAGCCCAAGGATCCGGATACCTGTACTTTGTTTTCCATTTATCGGGCCTTTGCCACCCAAGAAGAAACCCGTGCCATGGCGGACCGGTACCGGGAGGGGATTGCCTGGGGAGTCATGAAACAGGAACTGTTCGAGTACATCAACGCCCTTTTGGCCGAACCCCGGTATCGGTACAATGAATTGATCAAAAATCCTGAAGATATTGAAGCCATTCTGGTCAAAGGCGCGGAAAAAGCCCGGGCCTTTTCCGTGCCGTTTCTCCAAAAGATCCGGTCCGCCATCGGGATCCGGTCACTGGGTTAGCCCCTTGACTTCTTCCGGGGTCAAATGCCGCCAGGCCCCGGGGGACAGATTTCCCAGGACCACATTGGCCATGCGGACCCGCTCCAGCACGGCGACCCGGTTTCCGGTTTTGCCCACCATTTTCCGGATCTGCCGGTTCAAGCCCTGTTTGAGCACCAGGAGGAACTGAGTGTCGGAAATTCTTTTAACACGGGCTTTTCGAGTTTTTTTCCCCTGAATGATCATGCCCTGGGCCATGGCCGAAAGATCCGTATCTTTAACCGGATGGACCGTGGTCACCCTGTATTCTTTTTCATGATTATGGGACGGATGGGACAGTTTGTTGTGCAGATCCCCGTCATTGGTGAGCAGTACCAGTCCCTGGGAATCCTTGTCCAGACGGCCCACCGGAAAAATCCGGTCCGGCAGGGGCACCAGATCCAGAATGATTTTGTCCCCATGTTTTCTGGCGCAGGAGGTGACCACGCCCACGGGTTTGTTGACGGCGATATAGACGAACGCTTTTTTTTCGGGCAAACAGACCCGGGTGTTGTCAAACTGAACCCTATCTGATCCGGGAACGATCTTGGTGCCCAAGGTGGTGACCCGGTTTCCGTTGACCCGGATGCGGCCCTTGGCAATCAAGTCTTCGGCCGCCCGCCGGGAACACACCCCGGCTCGGGCCAGAAATTTCTGCAGCCGCATGGGCGGGTTTTCAGGTTCAGGACCGGTAGTCGGCATTGATTTTGACATAATTCTCACTGAAATCACAGAACAGAAATTGATCGGTGTGGGTTCCCAGATTCAGATCCAGGGTCATGGAAATCTCGGATGCTTTCATGATTTCTGCGGCTTGTTTTTCCGCTGTTTTTCCCTGCCATTTGCCCTGAATGACCAGGGCCACGGTATCAAAAAACAGATCCATCCGGTCCGGGTCTACGCTGGCCCCGGACCGGCCGGCTGCCGCCGTGATTCTTCCCCAGTTGGGATCTTCCCCATAAACCGCGGTCTTGACCAGGTTGGAATGGGCAATGGCTTCTGCCGCCTTGAACGCATCCTGCTTTGTGGCAGCGCCTTTGACTGTGATCTGTACCAGTTTGGTGGCCCCCTCCCCGTCTCTGACAATCCGGGTGGCCAGATCCAGGCAGACCTTTTCCAGCAGGCTCTGAAACACGGCCCGGGAGGCATCGTCTCTGATATGGGCATTGCCCGTTCCCCCGGCCAGGCACAGCAGGGTATCGTTGGTGGAAGTGTCTCCGTCCACGGTGATGCGGTTAAAGGTTTTATCACAGGCGGATGTCAATGCCTGATTCAGTTCTGATGCGCTGATATGGGCATCGGTGAGCACATAGGCCAGCATGGTGGCCATATCCGGTCTGATCATGCCCGATCCCTTGGCCACGCCTGTCATGGCAATGGTCTGTGGGCCGCCGGCTGTTTCAATATCCGCCGTCATCTCAACGGTTTTAATGGTAAGGTCCGTGGTGAGAATCGCGGTGGCAAAATCCGTGAGGGTCCCGGTGTGAATCTGTGTTTTCAGCTGCGGTATTCCGGTTTCAAATTTTTCCATGGGCAGCGGAGCCCCGATCACCCCGGTGGAAGATACCATGACCAGATCTTCGGGAATCTTGAAGGTGTCTGCCACCATCCGGATGGTGCGGCGGGCATCTTCAATGCCCTGTGCGCCGGTGAAGCAGTTGGCATTGCCGGAATTCGCCAGCACGGCCTGGCAGGCCCCTTTTTGTATCATTTGCCGGCCTAAGATCACCGGCGCAGCCCTGACCTGGTTTCTGGTGAACACGGCGGCGGCAGTTGCCGGTTTTTCACAAAGGATCAATCCCAGATCCTTGATCCCGTTTTTTTTGATTCCGGCATGGATGCCGGCAAACTTAAATCCCTTCATTTCAACCACCTTTTTTGGCTGGTTCATATTTTGAAATGAGAGGATTATAGCCCTGGTGACCGGTGGTGTAAATGCATTGACAAGGATTATTTTCACTGATATTCATCTTACAAAAAATATCTGACTTCAGTCGTTGATACTTTTTACATGATAACCTGTCATAAAAGACTAAAAAAAATATTGTTCCCAGTAGGATTTTTACATGCAGATTCAAATCGAAGATATTCTCAATGCCATCGGTGAACTCGAAACCAACGCCATTCTGGTGGTGGATCATCAAGGAATTATCCGTCTGATAAACAAGGGGGTGACCGCTGTTTTAGGTTACACGGAAACGGATCTCATCGGCCGAAAGGTTGAAGTCATACTTCAGAAAAATTTTCAAAAGCTTCATGAAAAAAAATTTCAGGACTATGTCAACCACCGGAAGATGGAAGTGGCCACCCGATCAAATCTGATCGGGGTGCAGCGGACGTTTCCCAGTACCGACCCCCTTCATAAAAATGATGACCATCCGTTCTCTCTGGTGGACAAAACCGGGCGCAACCTGCCCATTACCTTGACCATCAATGAAATCTGGTCTGATTCCGATGATCTTATGGGATTTCTGGCCATTATTTCCGACAACTCCAGACAATTCAATCTGCAGAAGAAATTGAAAAATCAGGCCACCTATGATCCGCTGACCGGATTGATGATATGGCAGCAGTTTGAAAAAATTGTCAAGGAAACAAAGAAAAAAGCTCTTGCAGATAAAAAAAAATACCAGGCCGCCTTGTTATTTCTGGATGTGGATTATTTCAGAACCATTACCTATGGGTCACAAATGTCCGGTGACCGGGCATTGAAAAGAATCGCCACCTGGCTTCTCAATCAGATCCGGCAAAAAGGAACCCGGCCCAAAGACATCGTTACGGCCCGGTTTCTGGGAGATCAGTTTATCATGTATCTTCCGGACACATCCGTGAAAGGTGCTTTGGCACTGGCCAGGCGCTTGAAAGAATCGTTCTCCACCTTGAACCTTCGGACAGAAGAATCCCCTTTTTTCACCAGCATCAGTCTGGGAGTGACCCAGATCACCCGGGACACCAAGCTGCACAATGCCGCTTCTCTGGCGGCCCATGCATGCAGCCTGGCCAAAAAAAGAGGGCGGAACAAAATTGAAACCGTGCTGGATGAAGGTCCCGGCTATCTGGGAATGGAACGCGACATCCGGGAAGCGCTTCAACAACCTCGGCTTATCCTTTTTGCCCAGCAGATCGTTCCCATCAGTCCAAATGCACAGGCCATTGACAAGAAACGGGCCCATTATGAAGTGCTGTCCAGAATACAGGATGCAAAGGGAAATATTTTATCTCCGGAACTGTTCATCCCCGCTGCCGAAGTGCTGGGACTGGCGGTTGACGTGGACAGATACGTGATTGAACACACCCTGGCTGTACTGCGGCAATATCCCGCCCATGTGGGCGCTTTGTCCCTGTGCTCCATCAATCTGTCCGGCCTGTCTGTGTCCCGGGAAGGCACTTATGCGTTTATTGAAAAAGCAATCAGGGACAGCGGCATTGATCCTGGAAAGTTTTGTTTTGAATTCACTGAAACCGCTGAAATCAAAGACAATGATGTGGCATTGGATCTGGTGAAACGTCTGAAAAAACTGGGGTGCAAGACGGCACTGGATGATTTTGGCATCGGTTATTCCAACTATCAGAGTTTTTCCCGGCTTCCCATGGACATCATCAAGATCGACGGCAGTTATGTAAAAAAGATTCTAACGGATCAATGTCTGAAAACCGATATGCAGGGAATGATACATTCCGCAAAGATCCGGAACATTGAAGTGGTGGCGGAATTTGCCGAAAACAAGGCCATTGTCGACCAATTAAAAGAACTGGGTGTTGATTATGCCCAGGGATACTATTATAGTAAGCCGGAACCTCTGTCAGATGTGATCGACAAAATGATTTGACCCAAGGACACGATATGATGGTGCATGGTATGGATGTGTTTAAAAACGGTTTGCTCACGGTTCTGAATGAACATGCCTGAAGATACGCCGCACAGGGAAGATTCCTCGCATTTTCTGGAAAACTGCCTGTTTTACAGTGTCAATGCATTTTCACGGCAACTGCTGAAAATAGCGGAAACCGGATTTGCTCCGTTGAAGCTCTCTCCGGCCCATGCATCATTTCTTTTGATTCTGTACGACAATCCCGGCATCAATCCCAAGAAACTGGGAATCCTGCTGCAACTGACCCCATCCACCATCACCCGGTTCATTGATGCGCTGGCCAAAAAGAAACTGGTGAAAAGAAAAAAACATGGCAAAACCGTTGCCATATTCCCCACCGACAAAGGGCTGGCACTCAAACCCGCTATTGCGCAGGTATACAAGGACTTTTATCTGAACTATGCCCGAATTCTGGGTGATGAAACCGTCCATAACCTGGCCCGGCGGATCAATCAGGCCAATGCTGAGCTGGCCAGGGATCTTGCATCTGATACCGGTCATGATCCAGACCTTTAAACTGATTATCGAGTATGAGGGTACCGAGTTTTCCGGATGGCAGCGGCAACCGGAAAAAACCACTGTTCAAGGCGAGCTCGAAAAAGTATTGTCCAGGATACTCAACCAGCCCATCACCTTGGCCGGCTCCGGTCGTACGGATGCCGGTGTCCATGCCCTGGGCCAGGCGGCCTCTTTTTGTGCAGACACGGCCCTGGCACCCAACATCCTGAAAAAAGGGGTCAACAGACTGATGAAACACGCCATTGTCTTAACAGCGTGCCATCGGGTGTCAGATACGTTCCATGCACAATATTCCGCGGTCTCCAAGGAATACGCCTATTATATTCTGAACCGGGAAACCCCCTGTGCTGTCGGCAGAAATTACGTCTGGCATGTTCACCGTTCATTGGATATCGATGTGATGAACCAGTGCTGTGCCCTGATTTGCGGTACCCATGATTTTAAATCATTTGAAAATGCGGGATCTCCCAGAAACTCCACGGTCCGGACGGTATTCATGGCCCGGATGGAACGGATGGACGATGACCGGCTGGTGTTCAGGATCTGCGCCAGCGGATTTTTAAAAAACATGGTTCGGAATCTGATGGGAACACTGGTGGATGCAGGGCTTGGAAAAATGACCCCTGCCATGTTTGAAGAAATTCTGTCGGCAAAAGACCGGTCTCTGGCCGGAGCAACCGCACCGGCCCAAGGATTGTTTCTCAAACAGGTAAACTATGAGTGAATCACAATTGATCTGAATTCTGATTTGTTGAGTGTGCCGTCCGGATCCCTTGAATGTGCCGATTGTAATGGGCAATGATATCCCGCCGGTAGATCAGGCCGATCAATTCTCTGGGATTGGTTTCGTTCACCACCGGCAGTGCATCGATGTTTTTCTGGGTGAGTTTATGCAGCACTGTGTTCAGGTCTTCTGCAGGGGTGGTGGTGATAAGATCCGAGATCATGATGTCTTTCATCACCACCAGATCTTCGATATGAATGGTGAAGATCACTTCCCGGATGTCATTGGATGAAAAAATACCGGTGAATTCCCCGTTGGCGTTGAGCACGGGAAAATAATGCTGTTTAGTGATCTGGTAGAGAGACTTGAATTCGGAAAAAGACATGTTTTCACTGACACACTGAACTTTTTTGATCAAATGGTCCAGGCTGCCCACTTTCATGGTCTGAAGGATGTCCATCATGAATTCTCCGGCATGGGCCGGCGAGTCCACCCGGGATTTGACCTGATTTTTAAATATAGTGAACCGCTGGGACAGAAGATAACACAAGGAGCACACCAGCAGGCTGGGTAACAGCAGGTGATAGGAGTTGGTCATTTCGCTGACAAAAATGATGGTGGAAATCGGGGTGTTGGAAACCGACGTGAAAAAACCGGCCATGCCCACGATTACAAACGCCCCCGGATGGGTGACAATGGAGGGGATCAGCAGATGAAAAATTTTACCGACCGCCCCGCCCAGCGCCCCGCCGATGACCACGGAAGGACCGAACACCCCCCCGCTGCCGCCGGAGCCGATGGAAAACGACGTGGTGAAAATTTTACCGATGGCCAGGGCGATCAACGTGGAGATGGCCACCTGATTGAAAATGGCATTCTGGGCCATGCCGTACCCGAAGGCCAGGGTATACGGCAGAAAAAAACCGATGATCCCGGTAAAAAGACCGCCGATGGCCGGTTTGATATGATTGGGAATTTTAAGTTTTTTAAAAAAGTCCACCATGCCGTAAAACACTTTGACATAGATAAAGCCAAAGACCACCAGAACGCCGGCCAGAACAATATAAGGACCTAACTCCAGCGGATTTTGAAACTTGAATCCCGGGGAATCAAACAAAGACCCCCATCCATAAACCAGGCAGAACATACAATAGGCCACCACCGAAGAAATGCCGGCCGGAATGATCACTTCGGATTCAAAATCAGGATCCCGGTACAGCACCTCGGCCGCAAACAAAGCACCTGCCAGCGGGGCCCGGAAAATACTGCCCACTCCGGCACCGATACCGGCGGCCATCATGATACGCCGTTCCCGTTCCGATAAATTGAGTTTTGTGGCCAGAAACGATCCAAACCCGGAACCGATCTGGGCGATGGGCCCTTCCCTGCCCCCGGAACCCCCGGTGGTCAGCGTGATGGTGGAAGCGATGGTCTTGATGAAGGGAATCCGGCCTCGGATTTTTCCCCCTTTGTTGTGATACGCATCAATGGCCGCATCCGTGCCGTGGCCTTCAGCCTCCGGAGCAAAGGTGTACACCAGCCAGCCGGAAAACAGCCCGCCTAAAGCCGGCAAAATCAGGAGCATCCAGCGGTTGAACGGGGTGGTGGTCGAAGGCAGCAATGCATGTTCACCGGCCGGGGCATCCGGCCGGTATCCGGCGATCATGTCCAGAAAATAATGCATGCCCAGGCCGCACAGGTAATGGAAAATCACTGCACCCAGACCGGCGATCATGCCGATGAGAACAAAATTCAACAACCACTTGAAAGCGACTTTGACGTCAAATGATCCCATGTCCCTTGACAATCCTTTTTGGCATCAGGCGGCCCGCAGGTCGTTGATGCCCTGCATGACCATATCGAACAGCGGTTTTACATCTGTTTCTTCCAGACAGGAAAACGCCACACGGATGTTGCGGTCGCCAATGGCAATCAGGCCAACCCCGTATTTTTCGAGCAACTGAAGCCGCAGTTGCTCCGCATTCACATCTTTGAGACGGATGCACATGAAATAACCGGAATTGAACGGATACACATCAAATCCGGACCGGTATGCCGGATCCGTAAGAACGGTTTTGATTTTGGCGGCCCTCGCTTGAAGCAGATTGAATTTTTCCTGCTTTTGCGGGTGATATTCCGGATCTGCCATGGCTTTGAGTAAAATCGTCTGACCCAGGTGGGACGCGTTGGAAATGTTGCCCCGGATGCAGCCGGCCGTCTTTTTTTCCAACGCCGTATTCAAGTGATTCATCATTTCAGAATCGGTTGCCGCCATGCCGTAAGTGATGAATCCCACCCTGAATCCCCAGACATAATCTTCTTTGGTGGCGCCGTCCAGTTTGATGGCCGCCAGCCGTTCATGTTTGCCGACCAGTTTGGCAAACAAAGATTCTTTGCTGGTGTCTTCTTCAAAAAACAGTCCGAAATAGGCATCATCACAGACCGCCACCACATGGGTGCCCGATTGCGCGATGGTCAGCAGAATCTCTGCCACCCGGTCGGCTTTCTGTCGGCTCAGCGAGTATCCGCTGGGATTGTGGGGAAAATTGAGCACAGTGATGATTTTATCATTCCGGGCGGCCTCTGCCTTTATCACGGATTCAAAATCATCGATGTTAAATTGTGTCAATGCGTCATCAAACGCCTTGTAATGAACAATCTTTGCCTGGTTTCGCACCGTGAAGGTCATGTTGTAATTGCCCCACATCATATCAGGCAGCACGATCACATCTCCCGGGTTCACCCACATGTCTGAAACCACGGAAACGCCATGGGTGATGCCCGAGGTAACCACAGGCAGGCTGACCTGTTTTCCGGCCAAAGACGGATTTTTTTCATACAGGTCTTTTTTCCACTGTTCCCGAAGACCGGGGAGTCCGAAAGACGGGGCATACGGAAGATATTCATCCGGTTCGATACCCGAAATATACCGGGTCACGGCAGGCAGGTTCAAAACATGGCCTCCCTGTTTGGCAATCCCGATGGTGGCATTGATTTTATGGGCCCGGGCTTTGGCTTCCGCGCTCTGGCTGAGAATACCTTTGGGAAAAAACAGCGCTTTCCCCATATCGGACAGCATATCAAAAACATGGGGATTGGCCTGTGAGACAACGGCGTTCAATTCTTTTGCGATCGCGTTCATGGGCAGACTCCTCACAAAAAATCAAAAAAAAACTCTGCGGCTTTTTTGAAGATAAAAAACCACAGAGTTTTGTAAAATGCGGTCAGAAAAACAATTATCTTCTCTTGGAGGCCTTAATCGGATTGATTTTCTGTTTTTCGGTTTCGGTTGTGGTTTTGATGTGTGTGGCCATGTTGCAGGAGCCGTTTTTCCATTTCAGAGATGGATCCGGTGCGGCTTTACAATACATGCCCGTGGGATATTCAGACATTCGCTGGCACCCCATGCATTCCTCCACGACCGCCAGGCAGTTTCCTTCATTATAGCTGCAGCCGGCGGCTGTCATGAATACACAGTCTTCCCCTTCCCTAATCGTTGTACAGATCATGATACGCGTTTCCTAAATCCTTGTGGGTTTAATTTATCAAAGCCTGAAAAAAACCGCTGTATGGTCATATCAGCAATATGTTCCAGGGCTGTTGGTTTCCTGAAGATTTCCTAAATCAGCCTGTTTAACCGCAATCAGTTAGCATAATATCATGCCTACTGTCAATCAATGGTAGATCATTTGTGCATAATTTTTTTATAAAATCTTTTTTTTATGGGAAAAACCAAATGAGTGGTGTATAAAACGAAAAAATAAACAATCACAAACCCATGAAATTTTTATGATGATTATTGCCAAAGCCAAAGAAGTATTGAAAATAGAAGCCCGGGGTATTTTAGCCCTGGCGGAAAAACTGGATCATTCCTTTGAGACCCTTGTTCAGGATATCCTGGATTCACCGGGACGAGTGATTATTTCAGGTATTGGAAAATCCGGATTGATCGGCCGTAAAATTGCCGCCACTTTGAGCAGTACCGGCACCCATGCCATGTTTCTGCATCCGGTGGAAGCGGTGCATGGGGATCTGGGCATGGTAAGCCCCCATGATGTGTTCATTGCCATTTCCAACAGCGGGGAAACCAGCGAACTCAATCAGCTGTTACCGGAGATCCGGGGTATTGGATGCCGGCTGGCCGGATTCACCGGGAATCCGGCATCCACCATGGCCCGGTATTGTGACCTGGTCATTGACACAAGCGTCGAAAAAGAGGCGTGTCCTTTCAACATGACACCCACGGCATCCACCACGGCCCAGCTGGCCATGGGAGATGCCCTGGCCGTGGTTCTGATTGAAAAAAAGAAATTTAAAAAAACCGATTTCATGCGCTCCCATCCCGGCGGCGCTCTGGGGCAGCGGCTGGCCAGCCGGGTGGGTGAAATCATGCTTTCCGCAGACCAGGCACCCTGTGTTTTTGTGGATGATACCATGACATCCGCTTTAGAGACCATGGACCGGTTCAGCCTGGGGGCGGTGCTGGCACTCAACCGGGACCGGCAGTTAAAAGGTATTATTACCGACGGGGATATCCGCCACGCCATTGCCCGGGGTATCACGGATTATCACCGGTTGACGGTCGACGATGTCATGACCCGGAATCCGCGCTGCTCCAGCGTGGACGCGTATCTGTACGATGCGTTGAACCTGATGGAAAAATACGAGATCACGGTTCTGCCCATTGTTGATTCCGACAACCGGCTGGAAGGCATTTTGCACCTGCATGATATTCTGGGTAAAGGATCTTTCAAGTTCAACGGAGGCAGTCGATGATACCTTATGATTTGTGTACCGATATTCCTGTACTCGGAAAGGCCAACATCGTTTCTCCCATCAAGCGGGTGACCCGGTCAAGTCAGCGTCGGCATTCATTTATTTCAGATGAGTCCCGAATAATCGTGGATATCCAGGCGGAATATGTCAAAGATGCCATGGATACCGGTCAGGCATTGCTCAGTTTTGAACAGGCCGGTCCCAGGGAGAAAATCTATTTTGATCCCAGCAAGCTCAAATGCGCCATTGTGACCTGCGGAGGACTGTGTCCCGGTCTCAATGACATCATTCGAGCCGTGGTGCTGGAACTGTATCACATCTATCATGTCAAAACCATCTATGGTATCCGTCACGGGCTCCAGGGATTTATTCCGGAATACGGTCATGACATTCTGGATCTCACGCCTGAAACGGTGGCCGGCATTCAGGACAGGGGCGGCACCATTCTGGGATCTTCCCGCGGCAGCCAGGATATCGGTGTGGTGGTGGACTGTCTGGAACGCATGAGCATCGGGATTTTGTTCATGGTGGGGGGAGACGGGACCCTGATGGCATCCAAAAAAATTGCCGAAGAGATTGAGAAAAGAAATTTGAAGATCTCAGTGGTGGGAATTCCCAAAACCATTGACAATGATATTTTTCTGGTGTCCCGGTCGTTTGGGTTTGATTCTGCCGTGGATGTGGCCACTTTGGCGATCAAGGGCGCGCACAATGAAGCAGAGGCCTATCCCAACGGCATCGGCCTGATCAAGCTCATGGGCCGTCATTCAGGGTTTCTGGCGGCCACGGCAGCTTTGGCCCAGCAGGATGCCAATTTCGTGCTGATTCCGGAAGTGGATATTGATCTGTATGGGGATAACGGGTTTCTCCAGGCCCTGGAAAACCGGGTCAAAACCCGGAACCATGCCGTGGTGATCGTGGCGGAAGGGGCCGGCCAGAATTTTTTTGAAAAAAAAGAGAAAAAATATGACCCTTCCGGAAATATCGTGCTTCAGGATATCGGGTTGTTTCTCAAAAATAAAATCACTGAATGGTTCACGTCCAGAAACCTGGATGTATCCTTAAAATATATCGATCCTGCCTATATCATCCGCAGCCTGGCTGCCAACGCCAATGACAGTGTGTTCTGCGGTTTGCTGGGACGGGATGCGGTTCATGCCGGCATGTCCGGTAAAACCAAACTGCTTGTCAGTTACTGGAACAATCATTACGTGCATGTGCCCATGGAAGCCTCTGCCGGACGGCAGAAACGGCTGGATCCCAATGGCCGGCTGTGGCAGTCGGTACTGGAGGCCACGGGCCAGGATGTATATTTCGGCGGGTGAATCACCGGCGGATCAACGGTCGATTTCCACAAACCGGTCATCTTTTATGGTAATCAGAAACAGCTCTTTACGGGCGGTGCCGTTACTGTTGAAAAGGGTTCTGCCGGTAGCCCCTTCAAATATTCTTTCTTCCAGAAGGGCCGCTTGCAGATCCTGCCGGGAATCCACCCAGGGATCCATGGCGGTTGACAGCAGAATCCGGGCAGTATCATAAAAAACAGCTTCCAGCAATCCGGGAGATTCGCCGTACATGGTTGAAAAGTTTTGGGTAAACCGGATTGTGGCGGGCTTTTGGCTGTGTTCGAAATATCCGTCCGTGATAATGGTATTTTTGTTGTATCCTTTGGTCTGGTCCAGCAGACTCGGATGATGCCAGAGATTGGTTCCCAGCAGCACAATTCCCCGGACATCGTGAAAAGCCAGTTGTGGAAGAATCATATTGATCCGGGATGCGGAATCCGGGATGAACAGAGCCTGAAAATCAATGGTCAGGGGGCCGGATGAACGGGATGTCCGACCCGATCGGTTGATGAGTTTTTGGATGGGAACGGCGAAATCGGTGCGGCTGCCATCATAGGCCTGAATGCCCGCCACTTCAGCGCCGTATTCAGCCACGGCCTGTGTGAACTGCTGCATATGCCGTATGCCATACGGTTCATCCGGATACAGGACCGCCACTTTTTGAAGTCCCAGTGTTTTGACGACATAGGCGGCCAGGGCCTGTACCTGTATCCGGGGTGTGATAAAATTGGAAAACAGATATTCTCCGGATAAAGCAAAGTCTTCTTTCTGAGTCAGGGCAATCATGGGAATCTTCAATTCCTGGGCCCGGGCGCCGGCCTTATCCACAGCCACTAGCGGACCGATAATCCCGGCCACATTGGCCTGATCCAGTTCATCCACACACGCGGCAGCAACATCCGGGTTCCCCTGAGTGTCTTTGATGACAATATTGAATTTGCGGTTGTAGGCCGCACCCAGATCCTGGACCGCCAGTTGAATGCCTTTCAATGCTTTCTGACCGTATATCTCATATTTGCCTGACAATGGCAGCAAGCATCCGATGGTATCTTTTTTAAACAGATTCTGCCGGATCAATGCCGCCATTTCCTGTGCATCCGGAACACGGGGATGATCCGGCCACATTTCTACAAACCGGGTCAGCACATCTGCGGCTTTTGGGTACTCTTTTTCCTGGGCAAGGTTGACTCCCAGCCAGTATTGCAGCACAGGTTCCGGTATCGCCAGATCCGGTGTGTCTATAAAACGTTGAATCGATTCAGAGGATGTTAGGGCCAGCACCTGGTCCACCTGGTTCATGATTCGGTTTTTCTGAGGTGTATCCGGATTCAGGACCAGTGCCTGGTTATAGGTATAAAACGCGTCTTCAAAGGCACCGGATTGCATAAGCGCGGCGGCTTTTGCTTCCAGTCTTTCCACCTGTGCTTCAGTCTGATCCGCCGGGCCGGATGACGGGGGGTGGGTTGCTGACGGCTCCTGGGAAGGCGTCAGAATCAATTTGGTGCCGCACCCCCACATGAACCCCAATAAAGCAATGATGGTGATACCGGCCAAAAAGCGGATAATCTGGGAATATTGACGCGTCACATGCATTTTTCTCACCGGATCCTTAAATTATTATCATGAAGTTATCACGTGGTGACTATAGGTAAATTTCAGAAAGATGTCAAAAAATCTTTGACCCGCGAGACCGCCTGGTCTGTTTGTTCCGGGGTTATCCAGACAATGCCCGGTTCTTTTTTGAACCAGGTGAACTGGCGTTTGGCATACCGCCTTGTATCCCGTTTCAAGAGCGATACAGCCGTCTCGACATCCAGTTCATGGTTGATCACGTTTCCCATGTGACGGTACCCGATGGACTGCATGGATTTCAGGTTCAGGTCATATCCCTTTTTCACCAGACCCTGAACTTCAGAGAGAAGTCCCTGGTCCATCATCATGTCCACCCGCTGATTGATGCGGTCATACAGGTCATGACGGTCCATGTAAAGTCCCAAGGTCAGGCTGTGGTAACGGGGACGGGTGAACCCATGCCGGGTCTGCCTTTGGGAGATGGAAATGCCGGTGGTCAGAAACACCTCCAGCGCCCGGATGATGCGGAATCCGTCATGGGGGTGGATTCGTTGTGCTGCAGCCGGATCACATGCATTCAGTTGCCCGTGAAGAAAGGCACTGCCTTTTTCTTCAAGGGTCTGGGTCAGTTCAGCCAGTGTTTTCCGGCATGCCGGCTGAGAACGGAACAGGCCGTACAAAAGCGATCGGATATACAGGCCCGTGCCGCCGGCCACAATGGGAAGCTTTTTTTTTAGCAGGATCGAATCAATGGCCTGTCCGGCCATCTGTGCATACTGCCCGGCATCGAATTCCTTTGCCGGATCCAGAAAATCCACCAGATGATGGGGCGCTTCAGCCCGTTCCAGTATATCGGGTTTGGCGGTACCGATATCCATGTATCTGTAGATCTGCATGGAGTCGGCCCCGATGATCTCCCCATTGAATTTTTTTGCCAGAAAAATGGCAAAACCGGTTTTTCCGATCCCGGTGGGACCGCATATCGTAATGATTTTTTTCATGGAGCAACGGTGCGCAAGGGTTTTGTTCGATAATGGTTGACATTGTTTGACGGATGGTTTTATAACATACTTTTTTAATTGACAACAATAAATAAATAATAAGGAAAATCAAATAAATAATAAGGAAAATCATTAAGACATTTAAAAGACAGCCATTTGAGTCTGCGGGCTGTGTTGGCTGATATCGTTTTTAAGAATTAAACAGGAGAGACAAAGAATGGAATCAAAAAAAACCGGATCAGTGGTGGTGATCGGCGGCGGTATATCCGGCATGCTCTCGGCACTGGATCTAGCGAACTCCGGATTTTATGTCTATCTGGTGGAAAAAGGCCCGTCCATCGGCGGGGTCATGGCCCAGCTGGACAAGACCTTTCCGACCAATGACTGTGCCATGTGAATTATCTCACCCACACTGGTCGAGGTCGGCCGGCATTTAAACATTGAGTTGTTAACCCTTTCCGAAGTTCAGAACATCACCGGGGAAAAAGGCAATTTCCAGGTGGAAATTCTCAAGAAACCCCGGTACGTCAGAGAAGACCGCTGTATTGCCTGCGGGGCATGTACGGAAAAGTGCCCGGGCAAGTTTGAAGACGGGTATAATGCGGATCTCAAAACCCGCACCGCCATTTATGTTGAATACCCCCAGGCGGTTCCGCTGAAATACGCCATCAATCCGGCAGCCTGTCTGAAACTGACCAAGGACAAATGCGGGACGTGTCAGGAGGTGTGTCCGGCAGATGCCATCGATTACACCATGACCGAAGAAACGGTCACCATTGATGCGGGATCCATTATCCTGGCCCCCGGTTTCAAACCGTTTGATCCGTCCCGGTTCGACAATTACCAATATTCAAAATTCGCCAATGTGGTCACTTCCATGGAATTCGAGCGGATGCTGTCCGCCACCGGTCCGACCATGGGACATGTGACCACGTTTCCCAAAGTTCCTGCCAACCCCAAAAAGAAAAAAGACAAACTGCTGGCGGAAAAGCGCAAGGATCCCAAAAAGATCGCCTGGTTCCAGTGCGTGGGTTCCAGGGATGTCAACAAGTGCGACAACCCCTACTGTTCCTCGGTCTGCTGCATGTACGCGGTCAAGGAAGCCATCATTGCCAAGGAACATGCCGGCGATGGCCTGGACTGCTCCATTTTTTTCATGGACATGAGAACGCCGGGTAAGGAGTTTGAAAAATACTACCAGAACGCCAAAGACAAACACGGCATCAATTTCATCCGATCCCGGGTGCATTCCGTGGTGGAGGATGCCGAAACCGGGGATCTTCATATCCAGTATGCCGATGAAATGGGACAGATCATCCGGGAAACCTATGACTTGATCGTGCTGTCCGTGGGTCTGGAGATTTCCTGCGAAACCCGGGCGTTTGCCGAAAAATTCAATATAGATCTCACGGAATCCGGGTTCGCCAAAACCGGGTCGTTCGAGCCCGTGGCCACCTCCAGGGACGGCATCTATGTGTCCGGGGTGTTCAACAATCCCAAGGACATTCCGGAATCGGTGCTGGATGCATCGGCTGCCGCATCCGCGGCCGGAGACGCCCTGGCCGAGGTCCGCAATACTTTGACCAAAGAGATTCCGGCGGTACCGGAAACCAATGTGATCGGAGACCGGCCCAGTATCGGGGTGTTCATCTGTGACTGCGGTTCCAATATCGCCGGTGTGGTGGACTGCCCCCATGTGACCGAATACGCGGCCACCCTGCCCTACGTGACCGTGGCGGAAGAAACCACCTATGCGTGCAGTCAGGATGCCCAGGACAAAATGGTGGAGATTATCAAGGAAAAAGGACTCAACCGCATCGTGGTGGCGGCCTGTACCCCGAAAACCCATGAACCGCTGTTCCAGGAAACCCTGAAGAGCGCGGGTCTGAACAAATACCTGTTCGAGATGACCAATATCCGGAACCACAACTCCTGGGTGCACAAAAACAACCCGGACATTGCCACGGAAAAAGCCAAGGACCTGGTGCGCATGGCAGTAGCCAAAGCCGGTCTGGCCCAGCCGCTCAAAGAGGAAAAGATCCAGGTCAATGCCTCGGTCATGGTGGTGGGCGGCGGTTTGGCAGGTCTGACCGCCGCCAGAAGCCTGGCATCCCAGGGATATGAAACCCATATCATCGAGAAGAAGGATACCCTGGGAGGAGAGGCCCTCAAACTGTGGAAAACCGCCCAGGGCGAAGATGTGCAGGAGCACCTGTCCGCTTTGATCAAAGAGGTGCAGGCCAACGACAAAATCGTTGTTCATACAAATACGACCCTGGAGGGGGTGGACGGGTTTGTGGGCAATTTCACCTCAACACTGAACACTGATGGAAAAACCACGGAACTGGAACATGGGCTTGCGGTACTGGCCACCGGTGCCAAGGCCCTGGAAACCACCGAGTACAGTTTGGGTCAGGATGAAAGAATTATCCGGACCCTGGATCTGGACAGATTGTTCAGAGAAAACGATCCGAAACTGGATCAGGTGCAGTCGGCGGTGTTCATCCAGTGTGTCGGCTCCAGGGAACCGGAACGCCCGTACTGCTCCCGAGTGTGCTGCACCCATTCCGTTGAAAATGCAACCGCACTCAAAGACAAGAATCCGGACATGGATGTGTTCATTCTGTACCGGGATATCAGAACCTATGGGGAACGGGAACTGCTGTACAAGAAAGCCCGGGAAAAAGGCGTGATTTTCATCCGGTACGAGGTCACGGACAAACCCAAGGTGACTGTGGAGAAAGACTTTGTGGCGGTGACGGTCAAGGACCATGTCCTGAACCAGCCCGTCACCATCGAAGCGGATCTGGTCACCCTGGCCACGGCCCTGGTGCCCCGAAAAGATGAACGCCTGGCCAATTTCTTCAAGGTGCCCTTGAACGATGAAGGGTTTTTCGTGGAGAAACACGCCAAACTGGGTCCGGCGGAATTTGCCACGGACGGGGTGTTTGTGGCGGGCTCCGGTCATTATCCCAAACCGGTGAACGAGGCCATCACCCAGGGACGGGCCGCTGCGTCCCGGGCCCTGACCCTTCTGGCCAAAAAAGACAGCCTGTTCACCTCCGGCACCATTGCCAGTGTGGATGTGCAGAAATGCTCCGCCTGCGGGGTGTGCGTGTCCATCTGTCCCTACAATGCCCCGTCGTTCATGACCGAAGGCCGGTTCGAAGGCAAAGCGGATATCAATCCCGTGCTGTGCAAAGGCTGCGGCCTGTGCGTGGCGTCCTGCCGGTCCGGTGCCATCCATCTGCGGGGATTCGATACCAACCAGATTTTTTCACAGATTTTCGCCCTGGGTGAAACAGGTTAAAGGAGATACATTCATATGACCGAAAAAAATATAAAAATCGTCAGTTTCCTGTGCAACTGGTGCTCCTACGGGGCAGCAGATCTGGCCGGGGTCAGCCGGATGGAGTATCCGGCGGATATCCGGGTGATCCGGATCCCCTGCTCGGGACGCATGAGCCCGAAATTCATTTTATCCGCATTTCGGGAAGGCGCGGATGCCGTGTGGGTATCCGGGTGACATCCCGGCGAATGTCATTACCTGGATGGTAATTATTATGCAAGAAGAAAATTTGCGATGATGGGTAACCTGCTGGAACATATGGGGGTGGACCGGGACCGGATTCATTTTTCCTGGATCTCCTCAGCCGAGGCCACCAAGTTCGTGGATGTGGTCAAGGAAATTTCAGAAAAGGTCAGAGCCCTGGGCCCCAACAAAAAATTTGTCAAAGATTATTCTAAATAAAGGTGTGAACTATGGATACCTGTATTGAAAAAATAAGGGCCATTGCTGCGGACCTTCTGACTGAAGGCACGGTGGAAAAAGTGATCGGGTTTGCCGACGGTTCCATTCCCATGGCCACCCGTCCGATTGCCCTGACCTCTGATAAAGAGGTGGGCAAACTGGTGTTCAACTCGGTGTGCGGGCTCAATCTGGCCAATTATGTGTCTAAAAACAGCCTGTCGAAAAAAGAGGGCAAAATCGCTGTGGTGGCCAAGGGCTGTGATGCCAGAAACCTGGTCACCCACATCGTGGAAAACCAGATTGCCAGGGACCAGGTGTACATCATCGGGGTCCCCTGCACCGGCATGGTGGACAAGCGTAAAATCGCTTCCCTGTTCGAAGATGAAATCACGGGATTTGAAGAAAATGACGGCACCCTGACCATCACCTCCGCGTCAAAGACGGAAACGGTCAAAAAAGCGGATGTCCTGCGGCACAACTGTCGTGTATGCACCCACCGGAACCCGCCGGTCTATGATGTGCTGGTGAAAGATCCCGTGGAAGAACAGGTTCTGGATCAGCCCTATGCGGATGTGGATCGGATCGCCGCCATGGATCCGGATGCCCGGTGGGCCTATTTTGAAAAGCTGACG
>CALGAJ010000149.1 GCA_937951975.1 uncultured Desulfotignum sp. | reverse complement strand
TAATGGAAACCGGTTCATACTGGGTCAATGTTTCCTCCAGCCCTTCACTGAGGTATCTGCCGGTCAGGGTGGCCCCGGAAATACCGTCCACGTAATGATCCTGAAGATTTTCCGGCAGATTTTCGGTTTTTCCTTTGGCAATGCTGACGGAAACCAGCTGATTATGGGCGTTGAGGATTTTCTTGCCCTTGAAATTGTCCTGAAACCACTGGCTTTCGATCTCACCGCCCAGACCCGGGGTTTCGGAATGGCTGTACACGGAAAAACCGGCCACGGTTTCACCGTCGGCTTCAAACGCCAGATATCCATGAATTTTCCCCCACAGGCCCCGGGTGCTGATGGGAACGATATACCCCTGCACCTGCTGGTCTGTATGGATCAGATACAGCTGGAGACTGTCACCGGTGGCTTGTCTCAGGATCCGGCCCCGGGGATCGGCATGGACCTCCCGGATATGGGTGTCATAGATGGTCTGGATTTTTTCAGGGGTCAGTTTTTCATTTTCCGGCAGCAGGTTGGCGGCTTCCAGCAGGTTGGTCTTTTTGTCCAGGATCCGGTTCTGCTGGTGCAAAGGCTTGAGCATGGTGGCGGCGGACGTGATCAGCACGCTGAACACCAGGGCCACGGCCAGGGCAAAAAAGACCACATATACCCGGCTGTTTTTAAATGACCGGTTGGATTGCTTTTTGTCAGACATTGGGGATCCTCTTTGAAATGCGTTGTTTCATGATCAGATGATCCAGCAGCGGTGCAAACACGTTCATGAACAGGATGGCCAGCATTACGCCCTCGGCAAAGGCCGGATTGGCCACCCGCAGGACCACGGTGAGAAATCCGATGAGGAATCCGAAAATCCACCGTCCCGGGTTGGTGCCGGGGGCAGATACCGGATCCGTGGCCATAAAAGTGATGCCGAACAAAAACCCGCCGGCGCACAGATGAAACAATGGCCCGGCATCGGCCCAGGTGCCGTAGGTGCCCGGAAGAAGCCAGGCCAGCAGAGCGGTCAAAATCAGTCCGGCGATACCGCCCAGAATGATCCGAAAGTTGGCGATGCGGGTGAGTATCAGAATGGCGGCCCCGATCAGACAGCACAGGGCCGATGTTTCTCCGATGCTGCCGGGGACCAGTCCGAAAAACAGATGAGGCAGGGAAAATCCCTGGTCCGCCAGGGTCGCGGTCAGGCTGGTGCCGCCGTCGGCTGTGACAGCCAGGGCCGTAGCCCCGGTGATCCCGTCAACGGCATCGGCCCCGGCCACCCAGATGTTACCGGACATGGTCACGGGATAGGAGAAAAATACAAACGCCCGGGCTGTCAGTGCCGGGTTCAGGATGTTCCGGCCGGTGCCGCCGAAAATTTCCTTGCCGATCACCACACCGAAGGAGATACCCAGCGCCACCTGCCACAGCGGAATGGTGGGGGGCAGGGTCAAAGGAAACAGCATGCCCGTGACCAGGAACCCTTCCGATATGGGATGGCGCCGGATGGCGGCAAACAGGATTTCCCAGAAAAATCCCACGGCGTAGGAGACAATGATGATGGGCATCACCACCCAGGCCCCGGACAGAAAAGCGCTCCAGAAATCAAGGGATTCCCCCCGGGCCAGACCGGACTGAAACCCGGTGTTGTACATGCCGAAGAACAGCACCGGCATCAAAGACAGCAGCACCACACTCATGTAGCGTTTCAGATCCAGGTGATCCCGGATGAACGGTCCCAGGCGGGTTTTGGGGGACGGCAGAAAGAAAAAGGTTTTGGTGGCATCGAACAGGGGCGCCAGTTTCGCGAAATTACCGGATTCACTGAAATCGTGTTCCAGCAGATCAAATATTTTTTTGATGGGATTCATGGTATCGTATGGTTATCCTTGTTTATCCTTGTGATGGGTATCCATACCCAAAGACAGAATCTGGGTCAGTTCGATCTTGGACGGGCAGGTAAACGAACACAGCCCGCACCGGCAGCAGTCCAGAAGCCCCAGCTGCAGAGCCTCTTCAATGTCGTCGCCGTGCAGGGCCTTCATGATGAAGCTGGGCATCAGATCCACCGGGCAGATGGTTTCACAGTAGCCGCAGTTGATGCAGGCCCTTTCTTCGCCGTGCAGGGTGCCGTCCAGCTGAACTTCTCTGTTCACCAGGCAGGAAAGAAAGGTTTTGGATACCGTGGGTTTGTTCAGCCCGGGTCTCAAAAATCCGAACATCTCATCTTCCGGCGCGTCCGGAAGAATGTTCAACGTGGTTTCAAAAAACCCCAGATGCGTGTCCGGATCCACTTTTCTTCCGTTGAGCTGACCTGTGGTGATCATGCTGCCGGCAGGGAAGTTGCCGGCCAGCAGATGGACAGGCGATCCCAGCCGGGTGATCATATGCGGTTTTTTATCGTGGCCTTTGGTGACGGTCACCATGGTTTCCACGGGATACCGCCCGGTTTCCAGAAACCGGGCCATCCGGATCAGGCCTTCCGCATGGATATACCAGGCCTGGTTTTCTTCCGCCTTTGTTTTGATGTGGTACAGAATCGCTCCCGGGTCCCAGGCCGGGTAGATGTCGGCCACCTGATGGGTGATCCGCTCACTGACCGGCCCCAGCCGGTTCATGGAACTTTTGCGGGCCGCGACAATGATCCGGTCGCTGAATCTGCGGAGAATGGCCAGCCCGAATTCAAACTGTTTGACTCTGTCCTGAAGGACCCGCCCCGGATGCGGAGAAAACAGATCATTGCCGTTGAGGCACACGATGATCAAAGGCGGGGCCGTGCTGCTGTCCGCCGTGTCCCGGGCCGGCAGCTGCCGCAGGGTCTGCCACACACCGCCCTGTTTGAGCCGGTCGATCAAATCCTGATCTGAAAGGGAGCCCAGGCCTGCCGGAGACACCGGGTCGAACTCGACAAAATCGTCCATGCTGTCCAGGGCGATCACCACCTCGATCAGACTGCGGCGGGGGCCGAACCGGATCTGTTTCACGGTGCCGGTTCCCGGGGACACATACCGGATATCCGGGTCCCGTTTGTCATGGAACAGCGGGGTACCGGTTTTGACGGCTTCTTTTTCTTTGACCAGCAGTTTGGGCCGGATGTGAGGGATGTCCAGGGCGGAAACGCCCACAGTGGCTGGTCGGGGAAGGCGGATGATGCTGGTATCCGGCATGCCGGCCAGTTTCAGTTTAAAACCTTTGGAAGGGGTGATTTTTTCCATGTAATGTATGAGTTCCCATGGTTGTTCGTATCGATTCCACCTGGCTGAATGCGTTTGTTTCAGCGGAAAATACAGTCTACCAAATTTCTGGGGCAGATCAATACCCCTCAAATTTTTTTTACCTTACCACAAAGAAAATGGGCCAGCAAATTAAAAAGCGGATAAAATCCAGCAGACGGTGTTTTATGCGGCATATCAAAGAACCGGTATTTTTGACCTTGATTTTTCCGGCCGGATTATTGTAAAGAAAGAACTTATTTCATAAACCATTTGGGGAAGTTAAGGATTGGTGGATCGGATGAATCAGAATGCGCTGGAAAACATTTTTACCCGGGATTTTTGTGATACGCTGTTGCCGCCCAGTACCAGTGACCGGTTTTTCGAGGCACTTTACGGGGATGTGTCGGAAGGGGCCTATGATATCCGTCTGGAATGCATGTCTGTCAGGCCGGAAACCGTGGAGCTGGGGTTCCATTTGATTCAGCGGCCCGGAAAATGCCTGGTGTGCAGCCTGACATACGGGTTACCCAAAGTGTTTGCCCGGCATCCACTCATCGATATCAAAGGGATGATCCAAAAAATCAAAGAAGCCGGGGTGCCGGTCAAAGACTGGCGTTTAGGTCATACCAGCGAAAAAAACAACACCCTGCATGTGATTCCTTTTTACATTGATGTGGCAACACCCTGACAGTTAAAAAAACGGAAAAAGAAAAGCAAAAAGCCGGACAAAATCGTTTGTCCGGCTTTTTGTCGTTTTATGCCTTGGGCAGTTTGGGAAAATTTTTGTTCAATGTCTTGTTCCATTCGTCCAGACGGGGCTTGATCTTTTTGAATAAAGACCCCACATTTCCCTGGATTTCGACACTTTCAATGGTATCTCCCTGGGCGATGCTGTCCACCACTTTCTGGTCGGCATCGCTTTCAACCACACCAAAGACCGTGTGCATGCCGTCCAGATGGGGGGTCGGCCCGTGGGTGATGAAAAACTGGGATCCATTGGTCCCAGGCCCGGCATTGGCCATGGACAGAATTCCCGGTTTGTCGTGTTTGATCTCTTTTTTACATTCGTTTTCAAACTCGTATCCCGGCCCGCCCATGCCGTTGCCGTATGGGCAGCCGCCCTGGATCATGAAATCACTGATCACCCGGTGGAATTTGAGTCCGTTGTAATATTGTCTTTTGGCCAGGTTGGCAAAACTGCCGCATGTGACAGGGGTTTGATCGGCAAACAGTTTCAGGCGGATGGTTCCTTTACTGGTTTTCATTACTGCGGTTAAATCAGGCATCTGTTTCTCCTTAAATGAATTAAAAGTTGCTTTATCATAAGGTCTGGGACTGAATTGTCAATTAACGCCCTGTTTTTTTTTGCATTGCGTTGTACTTCGATACTTTGATATAAGCGGATTCCAAACATGAACAAAATTGACAGAAGAACAACAAAGGGGATCTATGTCAGGAATGGACAAAAAGTTCAAAGCCATTGTTGAATCTGAAGAAGATGGACAACCCACGGAATGTCATGAAATCGACACAGATATCACGGAACAGAAAATAGTTGAATTCCGGTTGCAGCAATCCCGGAAGCTGGAAGCCATCGGCATGCTGGTGTCGGGCATTTCCCATGATTTCAACAATATCCTTTCCGGGATATTCGGTTATGCCCAGCTGGCTAAAATCAGTCTGGACAATCCCCGGAAAGCCTCGGATCAAATCGATCAGATTTTAACGGGGGCTCAGCGTGCGGCTGAACTGGTGCAGCAGATTTTGTCCTTCAGCCGCGGGACCGGGGATCAGAAAAAGCCGTTACGGATGTATTTGATTGTAAAAGAATCCATGAAGCTGCTCCAGCCTGCTTTTCCGGCATTCATTAAAATGGAGCTCCGGCTGGATTCGAGACAGATGATATCGGCGGATCCTGTGAAGATTCATCAGATGTTCACGGGTCTGTGCCTGAATGCATATCAGGCCATGAAAAAAAACGGTGGTGTGCTGACGGTGTCACTGACGGATGAAAAAATCATTCATCCCCAACGGGTTCGGGGCATGGAAATTCCGGCCGGAGAGTACCTGAAACTGTCTGTTTCCGATACCGGGGACGAAAGAAATGGAAAAATACCTGATACACAGGGCTGTCCGGATACTGGCACCGGACCGGCCGGAACGATGACAGACGGCATAGACCTGGATGAGGTTCAGCGGATCGTGGATGATCATGACGGTGTTCTGGTCGTCCACCCCCGGCAGGAAAAAGGAGCCACTGTGGAGATTTTTTTCCCGGCGGCCGGTGCTCAAAGAAAGCCGGTTCCAGAGAAACCGGCACCTGTGGTATCAAAAAACAAAGGGCAAGGCACCAGCAAAACCATCATGCTGGTGGATGATGAAAAAGCGATCTGTGAGATTTTCGAGGAATTTTTGACGGGTCAGGGATATGAAGTGATACTGTTTGAAAACAGTGTAGCGGCCTTAAGCGCTTTT
>CALGAJ010000148.1 GCA_937951975.1 uncultured Desulfotignum sp. | reverse complement strand
GTCCGGGTTGCCTTCCCCCACGATATCCACAGGATTGCCATGGCTCCAGAAATCGGGCAGTACCCGGTTCAGCCTGTCGATGATTTCACCAGACAACGGCGGCACAACCAGACCATGCTCGGCACAAAGGTCTGCGGCGACCACGCCCCAGCCGCCTCCCAGAGTCATGATGGCCACCCGGTTGCCTGAGGGCAGCGGCAGCGAGGAAAATACCGCTGACAAATCCAGCAGCTCCAGGGGCTGATCCACCTGGATGATACCGGCCTGGCGGCAGGCGGCATCAAACACCTTTGCATCCGATGCCATGGCACCGGTATGACTGGCAGCCGCCTTTTCACCCTGCGCGGTGCGCCCCCCCTTAAGCACGACCACCGGTTTTTTCTGCGATACCCGCCGGGCACTGTTGAAAAACCGCCGCCCATCTTTGACACTTTCGATATACAGCACCACAGTGCGGGTCAATGCATCGGTTTCAAAAGCTTCCATGTAATCCTCGATGGTGACCATGGCTTCATTGCCGGATCCGGAAAAAGCCCGGATACCGATATCCTGCTGTTCGGCAAACGCCAGCAGCTGGGTCCCCATATTCCCGGACTGACACACCAGGGCCGTGGAACCGGGCACCGGATACGCATGGGCCGCACTGCAGTAAAGCTGGACATGAGGATTACACAGCCCCATGGTATTGGGTCCCAGTACCAGAATACCGGCTTGTGCCGCAGCATCCATCACTTCTTTTTCCAGGGCCGCACCTGTTTTACCCACTTCCCGGAACCCGGAGGTGACCAGCAGCATGCCTTTGACGTTTCTGGCTGCCAGTTCGGGAATCAATCCTTTGACATGCCGGGCCGGCACGGTCACCACGGCCAGATCCACATCTTCAGGAATATCTGTTACCGACCGGAATACCGGCCGCCCCATGATGGGTGTTCCCTTGGGATTCACCAGATAGATCCGGCCTTTGTAATCCCGGGACAGGGTATTGGTGGGCAGCATATGACCCCATTTGCCGATGGTGGCCGATGCCCCCACAAAAGCGATGGATTCCGGATAAAAACAGGCGCCCAGGGTTTTCAGGTCCACCGGGTATCGGGAGGGTTCTTTTTTTTGGGAAATCTGAAGGGAAATCAATCCGTCCACCGCCACCGGCCGGCCGTCCGGCCCGACAATCAGCGGATTGATATCGATTTCCCGAATTTCCGGCCGGGAAAGAGCCAGATCTGACAGCCCTTTTAAAACCGTTTTCACTGTCTGTAAATCACAGGCGGATTCTCCCCGGAATGCGTTGAGCAGGTCAGCACCGGGAAAGGACGTCAGCATATCGTCCATGTCTGCATCTGTCAAAGGTGCGATCTTGAATGCCACCGCTTTAAGGGCTTCGGTAAATATGCCGCCCAGACCGAACATGATCACCGGCCCGAACTGGGGATCTCTGAACATACCGGCCACCAGTTCCCTTTTTCCCCGGATCATGGGCTGCACCAGAAACCCTTTCAAATCCTGACCGGCCCGGTCTGCCATATTCCGGGCCGCTGTCTCAACCTGCACTGCCGAAGTCAGGCCCGGACAAACCAGACCGGACTCGGTTTTATGTAAAATTGTCGGCCCCCATCCCTTGAGAACCACGGGAAACCCAAGTTCACCAGCCGCATCCGCTGCTTTTTGTGCGGTTTCTGCCGCAATTTCCGCAACCACGGGCATGCCGGCGGCCTTGAAAATCCGTTTGGCATCGGCCTCTGTAAGCGCAGACTGATTATTTTGGGCGGCGGCCGTCAGAATCGCATCAATCTCAATGACATCCATGATGTTTCACTCCGTTGAATATAATGTCCACAATGCCGCCGGATGCAGCGGCCACATCTATTTTTTTATCAAATATCACCTGTTTGAGGCAGGTGTGTTCAATGGCACCGAGAATGACTTTCTGCAGCAAAAAAGGATCCATGTCCGGCCGAAGTTCCCCCGTTTCCATGCCTTCCCGGATGATATCCAGAATCGTCCTTGCATATGTTTTCACCATGGCATAGGCCCCGGACTCAAAATAGGACAGGGAGTTGCGTACTTCCAGCAGCAGAATCCGGGCCAGCACCCGGTTGCGGGCATAGCTGTCCAGGCTGGCGAACACAATGGCTTTTAGCTTCTCGATACAGGTTTGTTTTTCTTGAATACCGGCTTCTATCCCGGCCTGAAACGCGGCGAAATGCTGATGCAGCACCTGATGGAGCAGGTCTTTTTTGTCTGTGAAATATTTATAGATCAGCCCTTCGGTCACGCCGGCATTCCCGGCGATTTCCGATGTGGTGATGGACTGAAAATCCTTGACTTCCATGAGACGGGAAAACGCATTCATGATCTTTATTTTCCCCGGAGGACCGGGTTTGACACGGGTATTCATGATGCCTGCCTTTTTTTTACACATTTCTCCAAAGGTGAGTGAAACTTACTTACAAAACATTGATCTGTCAAGTATTGATTTGACTAACCGGCGGGTATTGGGTGGCGGGGGGAATCAGTGTGGGAAGTTCCGCACAGCGGAGCCCCGGTGAGGGGTCTTGCTGACGGACTGTCGGAGCCCCCCCGGGGATTCCAGGCCGACGGCAAGGCCCTTCACCGGGGGCGGCATCCCTGCCTGCAATGGTCCTTTCCAGGAGGACTCATTCAGGGCTTTCTCCGGATCCAGGCGATTCCATCTTTGCCACCGCCATCACGGCCATGGTGAGCCGGGACACACAGACCGGTTCTTTCGCCTCGTTTTCAATGGTGATATCCCAGACATGGGTGGTTCGGCCCAGATGCACCGGCCGGACCGTGCCGGTCACTTTTCCTTGACGCACCTGCTTGAGATGGTTGGCGGTGATCTGGAGTCCCACGGAGTAATGATCCGAGTCCAAGGCCAGAAACGATGCCACACTGCCCAGGGTTTCAGCCAGCACCACGGATGCGCCGCCATGCAGTATTCCCATGGGCTGAATGGTGCGTTGATCCACGGGCATGGCCGCACTGATAAAATCCGGACCGAATTCTATAAATTCAATGCCCATATGACCCACAATGGTTTGATCGATGACCGGTTCAAACGGTGCCAGATTCAAAGGTTGTTTCCAGATTTGTGTCATTTGTGTCTCCTTGCGGCTCAACCGGGAATCGTCACCATCCGGCCGGCCGGTACAATTTTAAATTCTCCCTTGATTTTGGGCAGTTCAGTTTTCAGAGTTTGAAGGGTGGCGGGATAAGGATGACCGATACCGATGGCGGTCCCATGTTCCCGGGCAATTTTTTTCAACTGGGCAAACTGGCCGGCAATATAGGCGTGTTCCTGAATATTGTCCAGGAACACATCCCGCTCACTGAACCGTACCTGAAGCAGACGGGCTGCTGCCCGGCACTGTGATTTGGGCGCGGTCATGGAATCAATAAAAAACAGGTTTCTCTTCTTGAGGATGGTGAAAATCTGATACATCTGGCCGGCTTCAGTGGTCAACCGGGATCCCATATGGTTGTTGACCCCGGACGCCCCGGGCACATCATCAATGTTTTTTTCCAGCTGCGCAATCAGCATATCCGGAGACATGCTTGTGAGCAACGCCCCGGGCCCGGGATTCACATCCGGATACTGGGCCGGTTCCATGGGCAGATGAAGCATGATCATCGCCCCTTTTTTCCTGAGTGTTTCCGCAATGGCCCGGCCATGGGGAGACCAGGGAAGAACCGAGAAACTGATATTGGGTTCCAGCCCATACAGGGCCATGGCCATTTTTTTATCATATCCGATATCATCGATAATCAGAGCGATTTCATACAGACCGTCATCACTTTCTGACACCGGACGGGGATCGGAGCCGGTTCTTGGGGGCTGCACGGTTTCTTCAAACACTTCATACAGGACCGGATGTCCGTTTTTTTCCATCAGCCCGGTCTGCGGTGTGATATGATCCGCTTCTTGAGTCTCCTTGACAACTTTGGGAGTCGGGTCTCCAGGCAATGATTTTTCCGGGGGTTCTTTTTTTTCAGGAGACGGGGGGGTCCGGATTGCTGTTTTTTCCGGGACAGGGGGGGGGGGTTGACGGATCAGCAGATCCGCCACCATGGCCCCGGTCAGACACCCGGCCACCAGCACCATCAATCCGATCCCGATCTTTTTCAATTGAGAGACCAGGTCGGTTTGCGGCTTTTTGCTGCTTTTACGTCGGGACGCTGTGGATTTTTTTTTCCCGGCCGGTTTTTTGGCAGCCGCTTTTTTTTTGACACCCGCCGTTTTCCGGGAAGATGTTTTTTTACTTGCCATCGAGATTACTGAACACCCCGTAACTGATCAGAATATCAAGCGCCCGTTTCACCTGAACATCCTGGAGAAGTTCAGCAGATTCCCTGACCTGACGCTGTTGCTCAGATACATCCGGAACGGTTTCTTCTGCAGACGGTTCTTCCGTGTCTTCGGGACTCAGGCTGTGCAGCAGATCTTTTTCCTTTATCATCCGGTCGAACCCGGAAGATTTTTTCCGGGTTTCTTCCAGGACGCCGGATTCCACCTCCACATCCGGCTGAATACCTTTGGCCTGAATGGAACGGCCGTTGGGTGTGTAGTATCTGGCAATGGTATATTTCAACCCATATCCATCCTTCAGAGGACGAACCGTCTGAACCGACCCTTTCCCAAAAGACGGGGTTCCCAGAATCAACGCCCGGGAATGATCCTGCAATGCGCCGGCCACGATTTCCGATGCAGAAGCGGAACCGCCGTTGATGAGCACGACAATGGGATAATCCTTATCAGACCGGTCCGGATGGGCCTGGTATTCCTGGTTGTCTTTCTGGTCCCGCCCTTTGATGGAAACAATCGTCCCGGCATTCAAAAAGAAATCCGTCATTTTGATGGCCTGGTCCAGCAGTCCCCCGGGGTTGTCCCGCAGGTCGATCACAAGCCCTTTCAAAGGAGATGCTTCTGCTTCAAGCGCTTCCAGCTGTTTTCCCATCTCTTCATGGGTGTTCATCCGAAAATTGGTGACCCGGACATATCCGTATCCAGGGGCCAGCAGAGCCGATCTGACACTGGTCATGGGAATCAGATCCCGTTTCAGGGAAAATTCCAGGGGGGCGGGTTCATCCTCCCGGATAATGGTGATCACAACCTCTTCATGCCGGGGTCCGCGCATCCGGTTCACCGCCTCCCACAATGCCATGCCTTTGGTGGATTCTCCATCGATCTTGACGATGACATCACCGGCATAAATCCCGGCATCATAGGCCGGCGTTCCTTCGATGGGAGACACCACCGTGAGAATGCCGTCCTTGAGCGTAATGACGATACCGATCCCTGAAAACTCCCCTTTGGTATCATCCTGAAGGTCTTCAAACGCCTGGGGCGGCATAAAGCTGGAATGGGGATCCAGGTTCTCCACCATCCCTTTGATGGCATTGTGAATCAGGGTGTCGGCATCCACATCCTCCACATAATTTTTCTCCAGCTCTTCCAGCACCGCCACAAACAGTTTCAA
>CALGAJ010000147.1 GCA_937951975.1 uncultured Desulfotignum sp. | reverse complement strand
GTCAGGGGCCCGGTGAAACCAAGCTGGAAATCAACCGGCGCCGGGTCAGGGACCGCATCACACGGCTGAAAAAAGAGATCGCAAAAATCCGGAAACAGCGCCATCAGCAGAAAGCCAGACGCCGCCAGAGAAATATTCCGGTTATTTCCATTGTGGGATATACCAATGCCGGTAAATCCACGCTGCTCAATACCCTGACGCAAAGTGATATTATCGCCGCCGACCGTCTGTTTGCCACACTGGATCCGTCTTCCCGGCGTCTGCGGTTTCCCACGGACACGGAAGTGATTGTCACCGACACGGTGGGATTTATTCAACATCTGCCCAAAGAACTGATGGAAGCGTTTCATGCCACGCTGGAAGAACTGGCTGAGGCCGATATCATTCTTCATGTGATCGATATCAGCAATCCCCGGTACATGCAGCAGAAGGAATCCGTGGAAAAAATTCTGACTCAGCTGGATCTGGATGACATTCCGGTCCTGTATGTTTTCAATAAAATGGACCGGGTGGACATGGCTGACTTTGACACCCCCTGGCTGTTGAATGAAGGGGTCTGTATCTGTGCCCGGCAGAAGCAGAGCCTGACCGGTCTGATCGAAAAACTGGAATCCATGGTCACCCTGCCCGCATCCCATTTAAGGGTTGACCAATGATGTTTTATGCTTTACATATACGGCGTTTCAAAAACAAACAGAGATAAACATACAGGATGGTATCCGACCAAATGACCGATTTTGACCATGAAAAAGCCGATTCCCTGGACACGCCCGAATGCTTTGGGGAATTCAGTAAAACCAACCCCATGTGCCAGAAACATTGCGCTGTTTCAATTCAATGCTGCCTGATGCGGAGCATCCATCCCAAAGTCGGTTTGTTTGAAAAGCTGCTGATTCACAACCAGTACGCACCCAAGCCTCATTAGTCCGCCTTAAAAAAAACCCGGTGGTTTTCCGACGGATCAGGAAAAAATTTTACCCGGATTCAAAATCTGCCGGGGATCGAATACCGCCTTGATCTGTTTCATGATGGCTTGTTCTTTTTCACCGATCTCCCAGGACAGGTATCCTTTTTTGGTCAGCCCCACCCCGTGTTCCCCCGTGATGGTCCCCCCCAGGGCCAGGGTTGCGGCAAACAGTTTATCCACAGCATTATGGGCCTGTTTCACCTGGGCGGCATCGGTTTTGTCATACATGATATTACAATGGATATTGCCGTCTCCGGCATGGCCGAAACTGACAATGGTCAGGCCGGATTCCTGCTGAAGGGTTTGGATGTGCGATACCATGTCGGGAATTTTTGATATGGGCACCACAATATCCTCGTTCAGTTTCTGGCTGGCAATTTGATACAGTGTGGGAGACAGCGCTTTTCTGGCCTGCCATATGGCGGCCGCCTGAACCGGATCCGTTGCCATGCGAATGTCCAGGGCACCGGACTGCATACAGAACGCCCGGATCTGTTCTGTCTGGGATTTCACCTGTGTTTCATCTCCGTCCAGCTCCAGAATCAGCAATGCCCGGGTCTGATCCGGCAGATCCGATTGCAGCTGATTTCTGACCAGGGCAAGGGAGGCGTCATCCAGATATTCCACACACCGGGGAATCACGGCCCGGCGCATGATGCCGGACACGGTCCGGGCCGCCTTTTCCATGTCATCGAAACAAACCGCCATGGTGGCCACATATGCCGGTTTCGGCAACAATTTCAGTGTAATCCGGGTGACAATGGCCAGCGTGCCTTCCGATCCCACAATGAGCCGGGTCAGGTCATATCCGGCCACACCCTTGGCCGTGCACACCCCGGTGTGAATGATATCTCCACAGGGCAGCACCGCGCCAAGCCCCAGCACATAATCCCGGGTCACTCCGTATTTCACGGCCCTGGGACCGCCGGCGCATTCTCCCACATTCCCGCCGATGGTACACACGGCGGAACTGGCCGGATCCGGCGGATAAAACAGTCCCTTATTTTCCACGGCCGTATGCAGATCCGCCACGATCACTCCCGGCTCCACTGTGGCGATAAAATTGTCCGTATCAATTTCCAGTATCCGGTTCATGCGGGTCATGGCCATGACCAGTCCTCCCTGGACCGGCACGGCCCCGCCGGTCATGCCGGAACCGCTGCCCCGGGGAATGACGGGAATCCGTTTCTCCCAGGCCAGCCGCATGATATCCGCCACCTGGGCTTCCGATTCCGGAAACACGACCGCATCCGGCATAAAAGACTGCCCCGGGGCCGCATCATAGGAGTAGCAGACCCGATCTTCCGGATTCCGGGTGATATATGCGTCTCCCACCTGTTTTTTCAGCCGGCGGTAAACCGCATCATCCAGACCCATTTAGAATTTACCTGTTTCTATTTTTTTTGACAGATACCGGATCTGTTCGTACAGCACCCCTTTGTGCTTAAGTTCCTTTTCCACGGCATTCACTGAATAAATCGCTGTGGCATGGTACCGCTTGAAGCTGGAACCGATTTTTTTGATGGGCTGATCCGTATATTTTCTGGACAGAAATATAGCCACCTGCCGGGGTTTGACAATGTGTTTTTTCCGGGATTTCGAAATCAGATCCTGTTCTGTGATATCATATTCCTTACACACCAGTTTCTTGATACCGTCGATGGTGATACGCTTCTGATGCTTGCGGATATTGGCCAGCACACTTTTTGCCAGTTCAATATCAATATGCCGGCCCATCAGCTGCCCTTTGGCCGCCACACCGAACAGACCGCTTTCCAGTTGTCTGACATCATCGCACAGTTCCTGGGCAATATATTCCGTGACCGAATCAGGGATCAGGCAATTGAGGTGTTTTGATTTTTTTCTTAAAATTTTTACCCGGGTTTTAAAATCCGGGGCTTTGATTTCCGTCACAAGCCCCATGGTCAGCCGGGATTTAAGCTGGTCATCCAGCTTGGGAATATCATCGGGCAGATCACATCCTGAAAATATAATTTTCCGGTCGGCATCCAGCAGATAGTCCAGGGTCACGGCCAGTTCTTTTTGAATGGCTTTTTTACCGGCCAGAAAATGAACATCTTCCAAAATCAGCACTTCACATTTTTTTCGGTATTTTTCCTTGAATGATTCAATGGTGTTACCCTTGAGAGCATAAATCATTTCATTGGTAAAATCTTCCGCTGTCACATAATATACGCGCACCGCTGTCTTATGGGTGATGACATGATGTCCCACCGCCTGGGATAAATGGCTTTTACCTAAACCGGTTTTACCCAGAAGATACAGCATGCCCGCCCCGTTCATGTTCCCCTGGGCCAGCGATAACGATGCGGAATAAGCAAAGCTGGAGTTGTCTCCGACCACGAAATCATCAAACGTATACCCTTTTTTAAGCAGCCGGCCGCCGTTGAATCGTGGATCAAATCCGGGCAGGCAGGCCTGGGTCAGATCATTTTTTTTTGATTGTCCCCTCCCCGCTGTATGACCGGTCCCATGACAGGGGATTTTGGGGGATGTTTTTGTTTTGAACTCAATCTGCACCGGCTGCCCCAGTTTGTGGAATTCCTGCTCAAACATACTCAGGTAATTGTCTTTCAGGCGCTTGATAAAAAATTCATTCGGGGTGGACAGACATAGACGGCCGTCCTGAAAAGTCAGGACCTCAAGCGGGTCTACCCACATCCTGAAACTGTGATCCGGAATTGTTTTCTTGATTTGAGATTTGACCTGTGCCCAAAATTTATCCATGGTTTTATACACTCAGACCTTTCTGTTTCTGTTCAACATTCTACCAGTTTGGCATCACCAACAAATGGCAAGGATAGTACCGAAATCTACGACTTTCACTGAAAAATACAGGGCGTTAAAAAAAGCATGCGTTTTTTTATTCGAATAACCATCTTTGGTCAAACCGGATCATTCGTGTTGGCAACATGTTGGAATTTTCATTGGCATATTTATTCAACTATCTGAAATTAAAGATTAATTTTTTGTGAAACAAATGATTTGCCAAACATTACAGTCACTTTTACAACTGGTTATTTTTTCAGACAAAATAAAGGATATCGAAAATTAAAATAAAAGAATTAAAAAAATTTTCTTCAATTTCCTTTAAATTACTCTGATTTTCTTATCATTTTAAACAAAATTCAATTTATTGCGGTAATGCTAATATACCAAGGGTTTCACAATTTAAATTGTTGTCCTTTGCAAATGGGTAAGCATATTTACAACCGGCCCGGCAGATAGTATATATTTCATTTAATCTTTAACCGGATTTTTTCAATACATCATGCCTGTTTCTTTTGTTAAAAAAACAAATCTGCCTGACAAACCCATCATCGGCATCACCATGGGGGATCCTCTGGGCATCGGCCCGGAAATACTGGCAAAAGCCCTGTATGGAAACAAACTTCACCCGTTGTGCGTTCCTGTGGTGATCGGGGATCAGGGTATCATGCACACAGCGCTTTCCCGGTTTTCCATCCCGTTGCGCATCCATGAAATCAATGATCCGAAACAGGGCAAAGATGACCCCGGATATCTGAATATGATGGCCGTCTCTTCCCTGGAACTGAACATGTCGGTTCCAGCGGTCATGACGCCTTCAATCGGCCGGGCCATGGCGGATTACATCCATACCGGCATCGATCTGGCCCTGTCACACCAGATTGATGCCCTGGTCACCGGGCCCATCACCAAAACCGGACTCAAGATGGCGGGATCCCGTTTTCATGGGCATACGGAACTGCTCGCCCACCAGACCGGAACCCGGAAATTTGCCATGATGCTGGCCGGAAAAACCCTGAAAGTGGTTTTGGTGACCATCCATATTCCTTTGGCCTCAGTGCCGGATGCCCTGACACAGGAAAAAATTTTAGACACCATCCATGTGACCTGCACGGATCTGAAAACCCGGTTCAACATCAAAGTCCCCCGCCTGGCCGTGGCCGGACTCAATCCCCATGCCGGCGAAGAAGGTCTTTTCGGAAATGATGAACAACAGGTCATTGCCCCGGCTGTCAGGACCGCACAAAAACAGGGCCTGGATATCCGGGGACCGCTGCCCCCGGATACGGTGTTCAATTACGCCATAAAGACCGGTTGTGATGCCGTGGTGTGCATGTACCATGACCAGGGCCTGATTCCCTTCAAGCTGATTCATTTCAAGGACGGGGTGAATGTCACCTTAGGACTGCCCATTATCCGGACATCCGTGGACCACGGGACCGCCTATGACATTGCCTGGAAAGGATGCGCCGATCCCGCCAGCCTGGTGGAAGCAATCAAAATGGCGGTTTTTCAGGCCCGGCACCGAACCGACAGGAAACCGGCCCATGTCTGACATCATTATTCAGGGGGCCAGGGAACACAACCTGAAAAATATCGATGTACGGATTCCCAAAAATTGTCTGACCGTGATCACGGGCCTGTCCGGATCCGGAAAATCCACCCTGGCCTTTGACATCCTGTATGCGGAAGGCCAGCGGCGGTATGTGGAGTCGTTGTCCACCTATGCCAGACAGTTTCTAGGACAAATGGCCAAACCGGATGTGGACAGCATTGACGGCCTGTCTCCGGCCATTGCCATTGAACAGAAAACTTCCGGGCACAACCCCCGGTCCACCGTGGGAACCATTACGGAAATCTATGATTACCTCCGGCTTTTATTCGCCAGAGTGGGAACGCCCCATTGTCATCAATGCGGTAATCCCATTGAACCCATGACGGTTGACCAGATCTGTGACCGGATTCTGACCCTGCCGGCCGACACCCGGATGATTCTTCTGGCCCCGTTGATCCGAAACCAGAAAGGCCGGCATGAAGCGGTATTCGCCCGGATGAAAAAAGAGGGGTTTGCCAGAATGCGGGTGGATGGGGAAATCTGCCGGACCCAGGACCCTCCGGTTCTGGAAAAACAAAAAAAACACACCCTGGAAGTGGTGGTGGACCGTCTGATTATCAAGCCGGGCATTGAAAAACGATTGAGTGATTCTCTGGAACTGGCGTTAAGCCTGTCCAAAGGTTCTCTCATTGTGCTGGATCCGGACAGAGATCAGGACCTGCTGTTCAATGAAACCGCTTCGTGTTTAAACTGCCATATCAGTTATCCGCCGTTCACTCCGGCCAGCTTTTCATTCAACTCGCCCCAGGGGGCCTGTCCTGTTTGTGACGGATTGGGAACCATCACGGAATTTGACCCGGACCTGATTGTACCGGATCCCGGACTGTCTTTACGCCAGGGGGCGATTCTTCCCTGGCAGAACAGAGATTCGGTTCAATTCATGGAATTTTTAGATGCACTGACCTCCCATTTTAACCAGGATATCTATACCCCGTTCAAAGACCTGTCCGACCGGTTTCAGCATGTATTGCTGCATGGTTCAAAAAAAGAGCTCATCGAATTTTATACGGAGCAGGCCGGTAAAAAAATCCGGAGTAAAAAAAATTTTGAAGGTGTGATTCCCTATTTAAAACGCCGGTATAAAGAAACCGATTCCAAATCCATCAAAGAAGATTTAAAGCGGTATATGAACGCGCGTGTCTGTTCCCGGTGCAACGGCACCCGGCTGAATCCGGCATCCGCCCATGTCCGGGTCAGCGGTCATGCCATCTGGGAAATCACAAGACTTCCCATTAAACAGACCCTGGCAGCCATTGCGTCGTTGACGCTGACCCGAAAAGAGGAACAGATCAGTGCCGGTATCATCAGAGAACTGACCCAGCGGCTTGTTTTTCTGGACAATGTGGGGCTGGACTATCTGTCTCTTTCCCGTTCCGCAGACACACTGTCCGGTGGCGAAAGCCAGCGGATCCGTCTGGCCACCCAGATCGGTTCCAAACTGACCGGGATTCTGTATGTGCTGGATGAACCCAGCATCGGCCTTCACCGCAGGGACAATGCAAGGCTGATCAAAACGCTCATGGACCTGAAACATCTGGATAATACCGTGGTCGTGGTGGAACACGATACAGATACGATCCAGGCTGCCGATCATATCATCGATATGGGGCCGGCTGCCGGTGTTCACGGGGGACGGGTCATGTTTTCCGGCCCGCCTGAACAACTGACCGGATCCCCGGATTCACTGACCGGTCAGTATATCAATGGAATCAGACAGATTCCCGTTCCAAATGTCCGGCGTAAAGGCAATGGCCGCCATTTAACCCTTGTCAATGCCGAAGCCAACAATCTCAAACAGATTACCGTATCGTTTCCTCTGGGGTGTTTTATCTGCGTGACCGGCGTGTCCGGATCCGGCAAATCCACGCTGGTGCTGTCCACGTTATATCCCGGCCTGTGCAACCAGATCGCGTACACAAGAAAACAGGTTGGGGCCCATGACCGGATTACCGGTATCGAGCATCTGGACAAAGTGATTCACATCGACCAGTCCGCCATCGGCAAGACTCCCAGGTCCAATCCCGGTACTTATACCGGGGTGCTTCCCGCCATCCGTGAACTGTTTGCCAGCACACCGGAGGCCCGGGCCAGAGGGTATAAACCCGGGCGGTTCAGTTTCAATATCCGGGGCGGACGGTGTGAGGCATGTGCCGGAGAAGGTGTTATTAAAATTGAAATGCAGTTTCTGCCCGATGTCCATGTGCCGTGCGATGTGTGCAAAGGCCGGCAGTTCAACCGCGACACCCTGGATATCCGTTACAAAGGAAAAAATATCGCTGAAGTTCTGGATATGACCATTCACCAGGCGGTCCGGTTCTTTGACACCCTATCCGCCATCCAGGCCAAACTGGCCACCCTGGTGGAAGTGGGACTGGGATACATCACCCTGGGTCAGTCTGCCGTCACCCTGTCCGGGGGAGAAGCCCAGCGTATCAAACTGGCCAGGGAACTGTCCAAAAAAAGTACGGGAAAAACCATTTATATCCTGGATGAACCCACCACCGGTCTGCATCCCGATGATATCAACCGGCTGCTGACGGTTCTGGACCGGCTGGTGGCTACCGGCAACACCGTGGTGGTGATTGAACATAATATGGATGTAATCAAATATGCCGACCACATTATCGACATGGGACCTGAAGGCGGGGACAAAGGCGGCCGGATCATTGTTCAGGGCACTCCGGAATATGTGGCAGAACACCCCACATCGTTTACCGGATATTATCTGTCAAACGTACTTAAAAAAGACTGAATCCGGATTACAAACACGTCGGCATGATATTCCTGTTTGGGGCCGGATATCGGTTGCATGGGCCATCTTTTTTAATCCAGAATACAGACATCCGTGTCACAGGGACAGGCCCCATCCACTTCACAGGCAAAGGCGATCCGCGCGGCTTTATCATGAAGCGTCTCAGATATCACAGGAAAGGATTCGCCATCCTCCAGTGTCATCAACGCCTGCCTGTCCGGAATGGCATCAAATCCCTGTCCCGTCACCTGGCCGGTAACACCATCGATCACTTCGGCATCTTCGCCATTACAGGTCACGACCACGGGAATCTGATATGGATAAACCAGCCGGGACAATGCCAGATTGGGCAGACGCCGGGTCACCAGAGATCCGGGTGCATACCGGATCATCATTCCGGTTTTTTCTCCGGTGTTCACCAGAAAATCCATCCAGAGCTGCGCTGTTTTCTTTTCTGTCCTGATAATGATCTGTTTCCGGGTTTCAATCTGTTTTTTTTCATACCCGCAGGCCTGAACCAGATGCCGGGCAATTTTTTGTCTGAACCGTTCATCATGGGTGTCCGGCACTGTTTCATTTGTCAGATAATCAGTCAACTCACCCATGACCAGGTGGTGGGGATTTTTTTCCATTCACGCCTCCTTTACAAAGTAGACAGGTGCAGCGGAGCCAAATCTTTGGACTGTGGTGGACCCAAGCCTTTGGACAGTGTACCATTTACCGGATATTAGCATAAAATAAGTGTTTTCGTAAGATCTTAAAAAAAACACTGCTTTCTGATCAATTACATGGAATACCTGGAAAACGACATCTGGTTCAACTGAACGCAAAAAGCCCGTATTTCTGAAG
>CALGAJ010000146.1 GCA_937951975.1 uncultured Desulfotignum sp. | reverse complement strand
CGATTTGACCCGGGACCGCCGGAATCCCGGGTCCCAGTCTCCGGCGGCCAGGCTGTCAGACACCACCAGGAGTGCCGCCACATCCACATTTTGAAACGCGGCCACAGAAAACAGTGCCGAACATTCCATTTCCACGGCAATGGCGCCCTGATCCCTGAACCAGGCGACTTTTTTGGGTGTTTCCCTGTAAATGGCATCTGTGGTCCATACCGGGCCCTGGGCGCATACCAGTCCCCGGGCCTCAAGAGCCTCCACCAGTTTCTGGGTGAGATCCGGATGCGGAAACGTCTGCGGAGTGGCCGGATCCAGAGACACATAATGCCTGGATGTGCCTTCATCCACCAGTCCCAAATTTGGAACAATCAAGTCACCCACCTGAATATCAGATCGCAGGCTTCCGCACCACCCCAGAATCAGAATCTGTTTTACGCCTTTGGCCACCAGAGATTCCATCATCATGGCGGCATAGGGCGACCCCACAAACGGTCCGGCCACGCTGATTCCCTGTGAATCCGTGATCAGGCGGCTGACAAAAAACGGCACCGATCCAGGGGATGTCTCAGCCAGAGCCGGCTGGAGCAGCTTCAGATCCGCAGCCGTGGATACCATCACCGCCGCCGGCCCAAGAGAAGGTGCCTGCCGGGTCCCTAAAGGCGGTACCAGAGATGCTTCACTCAGGTCCAACCATGTCGGATAAGTCATCCTTGACCTCATCGATAATGTCATACAGCCACATGATATCTTCCACAGACAATCTTCCGGCCTTGGACGGTGCCCGGTCCGTGCCGTCTTTTTTTTTCAGGATCCTGGGACCGATCTGAACTTTGGGCTCTCCTTCTCCATACTGCTGAATGGAAATCAGAAGCCCGGTTTCCTCATTTTTCCACTCTTTAATCTTTTTATCTTTATCAGGGTCATAACCCGGCATATGTATTCTCCTTTACGATGGTTCTTTTTATCTGGATTCAGTAAAATATCACTATCATACAATCAGGATACCCGCAGGGTCAATACGGGTGTCCAGCAGTTTTGCTTCCGGTACCTCCGCAAGCAGGGTCCGCCATGATTCTGCCAGCAGTGCCATGTCCTTTTGTCCGCCCACAGCCCACAGACATCCTCCCCCGCCGGCCCCGGTAAATCGGGCCCCGCACTGGTGGGCTCTTGCCGCATCAAACAGTTTTTGACCGGTATCATCCAGCACGTCCGGGGTCATCTGTTGTCGAAGCTGTGTTTCCCTGATCATCAGATCCGCTGCCCTTGTATAATCCTTATTCCGGATGGCCGTGTAAAACGCCCGGGTCAAGTCAATGATCCGGGCAAAAACCGTTCTGGTTTTTCCCTGGACAAACGAGGCGACCCATCGGCTGTTGATATCTTTGGACACATGGGGAATGCCGCAGTAAGCCACTTGCATATGCGGAATGAAATTTTTCCGGTCATCCTCGGAATCAAACACGGGAAACCGGTCAAACACCGGGCCGCAATCCCCCATTTTCCATGCCCACATATGGGCTCCGCCGAACGCGGCCGCAGCCTGGTCCTGCACCCCGCAGGGAACTCCGGCCACACTGGATTCAATGTAATGGGCCAGCCAGGCCACCTGGGCCGGGTCCACCGGGTTTTCAAAAACAGTCTGAAACGCGGCCAGAATGGCCACCGCCGCAGAAGACGATCCCCCCAGGGCACTTCGGGGCGGGGATGCGGAATCAATATGAATATGAACCCCATGGGCGTTGAAATACTGGGCACAGGCAAACATCAGTCCCATGGGATGATCGAACGGGGCGTTTCCCTGATCAAACTCCGCCGAATCAAATCCTCTGGATGACACCTTGACCCGGCCCCGGCGATATGGAGTCAAGGTCACTTTCGTGCGCAGATCCATTGCCATGTTGAATCCCACGGGATTCAGATGGGCCAGGGGCAGATAAAACGTTGAAATATCCAGAGTGCCGCCAAAATCCACCCGGCAGGGTACCGACACTGTAACGGGATTGTTTTCCAGAATACCACTTAAGTCCATGATTCATTTCTCAGTCGTTTCAAAAACGTCAATGTTTTAAATTCCCGGGCCATATGAAAAGCGATAAACGATTCCAGCAGAATCTGTCCCTCTTTGACAGCCCTGCTGGAAAACCGGATGCGATCCGCTTTTTCAACATTTGTGTTATTCATCCAGAACAGTTGCTTTAATGTGCCCTTGGATACATCCAGTCCGGATCTGACCCCGTTCACCCGGCATTTGGGGCACACGACCTTTCCTTCCCTGAAATCAAACCGCAGCATCTTTTCAGAAATTTCATCCAGATGGACATGACAGATGCCGCATCTTTCAATGGTGGGAGAAAATCCGGAAATACTCATGAACCGGATCTGAAATAACAGGCTTAACACCTCTTTGGGCATATCGGACCGGTCCAGCATGTCAAAGGAAAACAGCAGCAGATCATACACGTCCGGCTGGGCCTTGCCCTCTTCCAGCCACAGATTTACCATTTCCGTCCAGTAACTGGCATAGGCGGTTTTATACACATCATACCGGATCTTGGCAAACCCGTTTTCCAGTTCCGACTGCACCAGGGTCGGCAGCGCGCCTTTGTTCTTTTTGGGCATGCGGCACTGAATATGGTTGAAAGAAAACAGATCCAGAGACCCGGAAAAGCGCTTGACGCTTTTTTTGGCATTCTTGGCCATCACGGTGATTTTGCCTCTGTCTTGGGTCATGAACGTGATGATGTAATCATGATCTCCATATTCAATCCGGCGCAGCAGAATCGCATCTGTTTTAAAATCGTGCATGTCCGGTTAGAGCATGATCTTGATATGGGCATTTTTTTTCAAGGATTCGATCCACCGGGTAAATTTTTCTTCGCCCTGTTTTTGATACAAAATATCCTGGATTTCATCTCTGACCTGGTCCAGGGCTTGCCCGCCGGTCTCAATGATATCTTCCACATACACGATCTGGAACCCCTGCCCTGTGGCAATGACCCCGGAATATTCCCCTTTTTTCAAAGGCTGCACAGCGGATTTGATGGTATCATTAAAGGTCTGAATCTCGAATACACCCAGATCCCCGCCGTCCCCTGCGTTGGGTGCTTGGGAAAACTGCCGGGCAGCCTCCGGAAAAGAAAGTCCCTGGTCCAGCCGGGACAAAATGGTTCGGGCATCTGCTTCCGTAGATGTGAGAATATTGCGAAGGTGATATTTGCGTTCTTTTTTGAATTTTTCCGGATGCGCTTGAAAATAATCCTCGATATCGGCCTGGGTCACGATGATCCGGGACCGGATCACCCGATTGACCAGCAGCGACTGCATGATATCTTCCCGGACCCGTTCCCGGTATTCTTCCAGGGATATGCCTTCAGATTCAAGGCCTTTTTCAAACGCTTCCTGATTCAGTCCTTTCTGCTGCTTGAAATTGTCAATGGCAGACGTCACATCGTCATCGGAAACCGATATCTGCTGACGGACCGCCTCCTGCCGGGTGAGGGTCCGGTCGATCAGGGTATTGAGCATCTGTTTTTCCATGGACTCAATCATCTGTTGTTTTTCAACTTCAGATTTTGAAGAAGACGTCACCTGGGACAAATACGGCTGAACCGCTTTATGAAGCTGGGATAATGTAATGATATCATCGTTGACCACCGCAACGATCCGATCCACGATTTCCTGATTTGCCGACACCCATGCGGCAGATCCTAAAAGACAGAGTCCTGTCACCCATACAAGGACTTTTTTAATCATGGGGCGTTCCTTTTTGTTCACATGTTTAATCATCGTTTTTGCCTTCTGATTGCTTGTCTATCCAAAAAGCCGTTTTGGGACATGACAATTAATCTGGAACACTACCATTACCGTGCTTTTTGCGCAACACTAAAGCCGGATGAATCTGTGATCTTTTTTTAGATCCGCTTGAAAGTTAGGCGTGCGTCTTATGTCAGAAAAAATGGCAGGCAGCCACATGCCGGGTGTCATTTTTCCTGGGCAGCAACAGCGGCGGTTCCTGCCGGCAAATAACTGCGGCATGGGGACACCGGGTATGAAACCGGCATCCTGACGGGGGGTTTTCAGCCGAGGGCACCTCACCGGCCAGAATGATCCGCTGGGATTTGGTATCCGGATCCGGCACCGGCACCGCGGAAAGCAATGCCCGGGTATAGGGATGCCGGGCATTGTCATAGATATCGCGGGCATCCCCCGTCTCCACGATCTTTCCCAGATACATCACCCCGATCTGATCAGCCATGTGCCGGACCACGGAAAGGTCGTGGGAAACAAACACATAGGTCAGGCCCAGAGTCTGCTGAAGTTCGAGTAACAGATTTAAAATTTTGGATTGTACGGACACATCCAGAGCCGATACCGGTTCATCACAGATGATGATTTCAGGGTGCATGCTCACGGCCCGGGCAATGCCGATGCGCTGGCGCTGGCCTCCTGAAAATTCGTGGGGATATCTGGACAGGCTGTTTCCGGAAAGCCCTACCCGGGACAAAAGCTCCCGGACCTCCCGGGACCGAAGATCTGAATCATAACCATGAATTCTGTATTTTTCCTCCAGGATCTGCTGGACCGTCTGTCTGGGGTCCAATGACTCATAGGGATCCTGAAAAATCATCTGCAGGTGGGTGGCCAGTTTTTTTTTCTGAAAACCAGTCAGGTTTGAAACGGATTGTCCCTGGACGGTAACCGATCCGTCGGTGAGATCATACAACCCCATGATGCACCGCCCCAGCGTGGTTTTTCCGCAACCGGATTCACCCACCAAGCCGAATGTCTTCCCTTTTTTCACAGAAAAAGAGACATCGTCCACCGCATGAACCCAGCCGGTCCGCCTGAGAAAAACACCCCCCAGCACGGGGAAATATTTTTTGAGCCGGCTGACGCTTAGAATGGTCATGCCTTCCTCCGATACCGGGGTAAAACAAAAGGGTTTCCCACGGGTGTGCCGTGCAAAACCCTTTTAAAATTTGAGTTAAAAACTAGAGTACGACAACGTTGACGGCAGCAGGACCTTTCTGGCCGTCTTCAACGTCAAAGGAAACCCGGTCACCCTCGTTTAATGATCTGAAACCGGTAGCACTGATTCCTGTATGGTGAACGAATACATCCGGCCCGTCTTCCTGTTCGATAAATCCATACCCTTTTGCATCGTTAAACCATTTTACAATCCCATTTGCCATTACGACTTTCTCCTTACTTTAAATAAAAATTTGGGGTAGTTTCAAACTGAAGGTCGAGCCATTGGAAATGAACGGGTCTTGCCTTTAGAACGAAACTGCAAAGCCTTTACTATACCGGCTTTCACTGTATATTATTCGCTTTATTCTAAAAATCAAGGATTTTTTTATATTCTTTTGTTTTTTTGTTCAAAAGCCTGAACCACCGGATGGCACGCCACGGCCCGCCCCTTGCCCACGGATGTCAGCCTGGGCGGATGCCTCAGACAGATTTTTTCAGCATCCGGACATCGATCTGCAAACCGGCATCCTTCGGGCATCCGGGACAGATCCGGCACATTGCCGGGGATAGTGGGCAACCGGGTTTTGCTGTGTTTTGATAACGAAGGAATCGAAACAAGCAATCCTTTGGTATAGGGATGAAGGGGATGTTTGAAAAGTGACCGGACATCCGCAGTCTCGACAATCTGTCCGGCATACATTACTGCCACGTCATCACAGTTTTCAGCAATCACGCCCAGATCATGGGTAATGAGAACAATGGACATGCCGATAGAATTTTTCAGCATTTTGATCAGGTCCAGAATCTGTGCTTGAATGGTCACATCCAGGGCCGTGGTGGGTTCATCGGCAATCAGTATGTCGGGTTCACAGCTCAGGGCCATGGCAATCATCACCCGCTGACGAATTCCGCCGGAAAGCTGATGCGGATATTTATTCAGCACCCGGGCCGGATCGGGAATCCCGGCCCGCTCCAGCATCTGAATCGCTTGGGTGTGTTTTTCGCCGTCGGTCATTTCAGGAAAATGCAGCGCAAACACCTCCTTCATCTGCCGGCCGGCGGTGTGTACCGGATTCAGGGCGGTCATGGGTTCCTGGAATATCATGGCGATTTTCCGGCCCCGGATGCGCTGCATCTGCTGAATCGGCAGGGTCAGCAGATCCTGCCCCTGATACAGAATCCGGCCCTTGACTATCTGCGACACCGGTTTGGGCAGAAGCCGGATAATACTTAGCGCGGTCACGCTTTTACCGCATCCTGATTCTCCGGCAATTCCTAAAATCCGGCCTTTTTCCAGAGAAAACCCGACATGGTCCACAGCCCGGATGCGCCCCTGGTCTGTGTCGAATTCCACAACCAGGTCTTTGATTTCCAGCAGTGTCTGTTGCGTCATGGGGACTCTTTCGTTACTTTGTAACGGTCATTGATAAGGGTGACCTGCGGCAGGGCAGATCCTTTTTTCATGGCTGAAAGTGTTTGCTCAAACCGGGCCGGATCCATCCAGAAAAGCCCGCCCACAGTGGATGAAAACGGATCAAACAGATTTTCGGACATGCGGGTGCCATGAAATGACGGCAGCTTGAGCCACCGCCAGTAGGCGATCCGGACATAGGGCACCATAAACGTGGGCACATACGCACACACTTCATGGATTTTGTTCTGGATGGTTTTGGACAGCCGGATCCGCTCGGTTTCATCCAGACTTTCCCGGTATTGATCGATCAGGGCATCCAGCTGCGGGTCATCCGTATTGGTGATATTGTTTGTCTGGGGTTTATGGGCGTTGTCTGAATGCCATCCCTGCCAGTATGACGGCCGCATGCCGGTGCTCCATCCCATCCAGGCCACATCATGCTGCTTTTCCAGAAATTTCTTGAACATGGCGGACGGGTCCAGTTTTTCCAGATTCAACTCAATGCCTGCTTTGCGGGCTTCTTCTTTCAGTACCACCAGCTGGGGCATGTGATCGTCATAGCCATAAGTGACGGTGACGGAAAACCGCCGGCCGTTTCCGGACCAGATCCCGTCATCAGCCCGGCGCCATCCCTGCCCGGTCATCAGGGATTCCACTTTAGACACATCGTAACTCCGGGGAGAAATTATGATGTCCGTGTAATCCCCATATCCGAAAAACGGTTGCGCCAGCCGGAAATAGTCGCCCCGCAGCACCTTTTCGATCACTTTGTCGATGTTCATGGCATGGGCAAACGCCAGGCGCCGGTATCTTTCGGAGAAAATCTCCTTGTCCTGATTGAGCCACATGCCATGGCTGGGACGGGGAAGGTCATTGAAAAACCAGATCCGGTGGACATATCCGTTGTCTATCACCCGGGTCTTTGATTTGTCATACCAGTACTTGGGCTGAACCAGGCCAAAGGTTTCCAGCTCCCCTTTCTTGAAATATTCCCATTGCAGATTGAAATCCCGGATCACGGTATACTGGACCGTGTCCACATTGAACCGGTGTGTGAAATAACGCCGGTCTTTTGCCCACCAGTTTTTTTTGCGGGCAAACCGGATATACCGCCCCTTTTTGAATTCCGATATCTGGTAAGGCCCGGTATTGGGCACCACGGCCCAGTTGTATTCAGTGGTGAACTCTTTGTTCAAAGGATGAAAAAAATGTTCCGGAATGGGGCTGATGCCCAGTTTTAGGTGCAGGTCCGGGACAGGTTTGGTGCTTTTCACACCGATGGTGTGATCATCGTATACCATGACCTTCTCGATCTCCCGGGTATAATAATCATTGTACCAGGGGGCGATAATGTGTTCCGAGCGCATAAACGTCAGGGTGTAGGCAAAATCCCATCCTGTGACCGGCTGCCCGTCCGACCACCGGGCCTCTTTGTCCAGCTTGAAATACATGGTTTTCTTATCCGGATCAAAGGCCCAGTGGGTGGCCAGTTCCGGAATGATATTGCCGGTATTGGGGTGGATATTGATCAATGACAGCTGATTGTCCAGGATCGCGGACCTGAAACTGCCGTTGGAATCAGGTCCCACCACCCGGAAGGTCATGGGAAAACTGAGCAGAGCAGCCCTGAAAAGCCCCCCCTTTCTGGCATCCGGTGATGCAAACACAGGATCTGTATCATTGGTCAGCCAGTGAATGTTTTCAGGCATGGGGGCATATTCACGCGGGAGCATTTCATTTTCCCGGACCGGAAGTTTGGAAAATGACGGCTTTTCAGTCTCCGGGTCTTCCCGATTGTCCGAACATCCACCCAGGGCTGCACAACACACCAGTAACACAAACACCCATTTATGAAACCACATGGTTTCTCCGTCTGCCTTGATAAATCCTCATTCATTTCCCCCATGGCGTTTAAGCGCAAACCATACCAGATGTCTGCGCCATGTGACAATACCTGTTTTGATCCCGGGCCCGGGTGTCTTGACATGTGGGCAAAGAAAAGCCTATTTTAGGATGCACACCCATTTGAAAGACAGACATGGCACAATAAAAAAACATGTTTAAAAAACCACTTTTGACAAGGTGTCTGAATTCATGATCCTGCACATTGACATGGACGCTTTTTTTGCGGCCGTGGAACAGCGAGACAATCCGGAACTCAAACACCGCCCCTTGGTGGTGTGCGGCGATTCGCCCCGGGCCGTGGTGTCCACAGCCAGCTATGAAGCCAGACAATTCGGAATCCATTCCGCCATGCCCCTTTTCCAGGCCAAACAGCTTTGCCCCCATTTGATCGTGATCCCGGGACACAGGGAAAAATATACCGCCGCTTCTCAACAGATCATGGCTGTCATTTCGGAGTTCACTCCATTGGTGGAACCCGTGTCCATAGATGAAGCCTATGCCGATGTGACCGGATGCAGCACCTTGTTCGGTTCCCCGGAATCCATTGCAAAACAGATCAAACAAACCATTTTCACGCACCTGGCGTTATCCTGTTCCATCGGTATCGCCCCGGTGAAATTTCTGGCCAAAATCGCCTCGGACATGGACAAACCCGACGGACTGACCCAGATTACCCGGGAACAGATGCCGATGGTCCTCCGGAAATTGCCCATTCACAAGATTCCGGGGGTGGGAAACCAGGCCATGCACCGGATGAAAGAATTGAATGTTCAAACATTGGGGGATCTCCAGCGATTTGACGTGACACTGCTCACCAAAAAATTCGGTAAATTCGGACACCGGCTGTATCAGCTCTGCCGGGGTCTGGATGATGAACGGATACAGCCCCGGGCCGTCCGCAAATCCATTTCCTGCGAAACCACCCTGGAAACCGATATTTCAGATGAACAGACCGCACGAAAGATCCTGCTGTCCCTGGCCGGCCGGGTGGGAAGGGACCTGAGAAAAAAAAACCGGGTGTGTGAAAGTGTCTCCATTAAAATAAAATTTTCCGACTTCACCCAGATCACCCGGACCCGGAAAACTCAGGCCAGGACCTGTTCAACAGAAGCGATTTTCCACCAGGCCTGGGATTTGTTCACACAGGTGGATATCACCCGGAAAATCCGGTTGCTGGGGGTGGGGGTATCGCATCTGCATCTCCAAAATGCACCGGTTCAGATGGAACTGCTGTCTTTGCCTGAAGCGAAGATCACAAAACAATGGGAATCCGTGGATCAGGCCATGGACCGCATTTTTGAAAAATTCGGCCGGGAAATGGTGACACCGGCGGTGTTGAACCCGTTGACAAACCATTGCCCGGAAAAGGAGGAGGAGGAATGACCCGGACAAGTGCAAAAAAACTGATCATTTCCGGAAAAGTCCAGGGGGTGTATTTTCGACTGGAAACCCAGAAAGCCGCTCTTCAGGCAGGGGTTGACGGATATGTGAAAAATCTGCCTGACGGCTCGGTGGAAGCGGTTTTACAAGGCCCTTCCCAGGCCGTGGATCAGATGGTGGCCTGGTGCCGTCAGGGTCCCCCCGCTGCCCGGGTGGACCAGGTCATCGAGGGCACCTTGCCGGCGCCCACCGATTTCAACGGATTTGAAATCAGGTATTAGACAGCACCCGGTTTTTTTTCAGGCTGGTCTTTAACGCGGCCGTGTGGACATCCGCCGCCAGGTGAACCGGGCTTTTGCCCCATAACGGATCCCATCCGGCCGGATTGGCGGAGCAGAAAAACTGGACTTCCAGCCCGAACCGGGTCATGGCTTTTTCCAGGGGCAGTCCTTTGACCTTATCCGCTGCCAGCCAGGTGGCACCGCAGGGCGCGCCCCGATGCACCCGGATACCGGCGATCCGGTCATCATCCAGTTCCACCGTGATCCGGGGCATGCCGAACCGCCTGCCGTATTCTCCCAGGGAGCTGCTTTCCTGCAACGTGCAGCAGATGGGAGGGCAGAACGCATGACCGCATTGAAGCTTTTTGCCGGACGAAACCATGGGAATCCCCTGTTTCTCACACAACCGGCTCAAGTCTTCCGACAGGTCATAATGCTTGAGATAATCTAAAACCAGATCGGCATCGATGCGGTCCGGCAGGTATGGGGAGGTGTCATCCAGCACCGGAGGCAGGTTTGGTTCAACATCAAACACTTTAATATCCAACCGGTTGCCGCCGAACTCCCGGATCCCTTTGATCTTGGTTTCAGCGGAACCGTTTTGCTGAAACACTGCAATAGTCTGCATGATTAAAACCCCAGATCTTCATTGACCAGAATGATTTTAATCCGGTGTTTCACAAAGGATTTTTCAATAATGGTCCAATAGTTACAGATCCGGTCCGGACTGGCACAATCCTGACAAATACCGGTGGCCGCGCACGGGGTATTTTTGTCCAGATTCATGGTATTTACCGGAGCCGCATAGTTCTTGATCCGGAACATGGCATCTTCCAGGTCCGCACACAATTTGTTTCGTCCGACAATCAGCAGCACATGTTTGGGGCCCCACATCATTGCCCCGACCCGGTTGCCGATCATATCCAGATTCACCAGTTGTCCGGCCTCGGTCAACGCGTTGGTACCGGTGATGAAAAGGTCCGCCAGCAATGACTGCCGGCGGGTTTCCATCATGTCGTCAAAAGAAAGGGTTTTGTCAAATGTGTTGATGATCTCCAGATCTTTTTTTTCCATGAGCGCATGAAACAGGCCGGTGGCCACAAAGGACATGGAACCGCCCCAGGAAACGCTTTTGACATCCAGGGCCGGGATAATCCGATCCAAAGCCAGGTCTTTGGCAGCCGCCGCCGTTTCTGCCAGAAAAACCTCAAATTTGTTTTTCTCAAGGGCCTCCTTGACTGCAGTAAGTTTTAATTGCCAATAATTATCAACAGGTTGTTTCATGATTCCATCCTTAATTTTTTCAATTTGCCGCAATGAGTCACTGTCTATGACTATACCTGGCTCCCGTTTTCATGGCAATGATTTTTTCCCGTCAAACGCCAACTGAATTTTTTTAAAAAAAATATAATTTTTTTAGTAACTGTTCAGCTCAATGTATAAAAAACTTTCCTTGTTTTGACAACCACAGAAT
>CALGAJ010000145.1 GCA_937951975.1 uncultured Desulfotignum sp. | reverse complement strand
AGAAGACATGCGCACCACGGCGGTCTGATTGTCGGTCATGTTGACACAGTCCACATTGCCCTTGAGATATTTGAACTTTTCCTTGAGATGATCCGCATTGGCGCCCTTGGGCGGACCGCACTCTCCGGTGAACGCAAAGTGACCGGCTGTCAGGACGCGTTCAAGATTGCTGCCTGATTTGGTTGCTGTCATGACATGTGTCTCCTTTTATAGGGTTCCCTTGACCAGTTCTTCTCTGATGCTTCGCCGGGGACCGCCGTCTCTTGCCGTGCGCCAGTCTTTAAAGGGCCTGACCGCCAGCAGGTCTTCCAGGTGCCCGGTTTCCATTTTCTTTTTGACAATGGCGTCCCAGATACAGGCAGTCTCCTTGTTCACCTCGCAGATGCCGTTGGACGAGCCGCCGCAGGGGCCGTGGAGCAGGCTTTTGGCACACCTGGCAATGGGACACAGCCCCCCGAACAGATGAATGCCGCAGACCCCGCACCCGGCGCAGCGTTCCTCCCACACCCCGTGCTGGACCGCACCGCCGAAAAACGTGGTGTTCACCGCCGGAAAAAACACCTGGTCCGGGTACATTTCCGACAGGAACTGGGGCCCGACCCCGCAGGCCATGGACACCACCGCATCATAATTTGCCACATCATCGGCCAGCTGGGCCACATATTCGTTATCACACTGGCGTTCCAGGGCACGGTGTGTCACCTCCACCGGCCGCCCCTCTTTTTTCCGGGCGATCCTCACCGTTGAGGCCAAAATCTCCGCCTCCTTGAGCCCGCCCACATTACATACGGTCACGCATCCCTTGCATCCGAGGATGAGGAGTTTTTCCCTGTCCGCCACCATCCCCAGTATTTCTTCCAGAGACTTGCGATCTGCAACTATCATGTTACCCTCCCTTTCGGGGTCAGGCCTGCGTTATTGTCGTTATTTTTTGTTAAATAACGACAATAACGCAGGCCTGACCCCATTATTAACGGACCGGGGTGGGGCCCAGGTCTCTGATCTGCTCCACCATCTCGTTTGCGATCTCGGCGAACCGGGCGCCCTGGGCCGAAGACAGGTTGTACATGGCCACCCGCTCCGGCTCGATCCCCAGTTCGGTGAGCACTTTTTTCACGTATGCCACCTTGCGTCTTGCCTTGTAGTTGCCTTCCAGGTAATGGCACTCCCCTTCCAGGCATCCGGCCACATACACCCCGTCCGCCCCGTCCTCCAGGGCGGACAGCAGGTGAATGATGTCCACCCGGCCGGTGCACGGCACCTGGATGATCTTGATGTTGGCCGGATAGGACAGCCTCATGGAACCTGCCAGGTCCCCTGCGGCGTACGCTCAGTACTGGCAGCAGAACGCGATGATTCTGGGTTCATGGGCCTGGATATTCATGACGCTTTTTTCCTGTTCATTCCGGTTGTTGTGCCGGTCCTGCTGATCCGGTTTCATGATGCCGCCTCCTCGGTCTCCAGGGTTTCTTCAAACAGGGCATGGGTCTTGGCAGTGATCTGCCGGTCGGTGAAATGGTTCAAGGTGATCGCCTTGCCCGGGCATTCGGCCACGCAGGCCCCGCACCCGTGGCACTCCGATGCCTCGATCTGTGCATATCCCTCTTCATGGATAAACGGGATCCCATAGGGACAGGTGCGCACGCAGGTCAGGCACACCGCGCACTTTTCCTTTTCCACCGTGGCCACGATGCCGCCCACCATGAGCGCATCCCGGGAAAGGATGGTCATGGCCCTTGCCACGGCGGCCCTTGCCTGGGCGATGCTTTCCTCCAGGGGCTTGGGGTAGTGGGCCAGACCGGCCACAAACAGGCCGTCCGAGGCAAACTCCACGGGCCGCAGCTTGGCATGGGCTTCCACCAGGAACCCGTCGCTGTTCACCGGGATCTTGAACGTTTCATACAGTTTTTTGTTGTCCGCCGGCACCACGCCCGAGGCCAGCACCACCATGTCCGGAGAAAGGGTCACCGGCATCTGGAGCACCGGATCAAACACCGTCAGCACAAGTCCCCCTTTGCCGTTATGAGCCCGGCTCAACTCAGGCATGCGCGCCAGGTCGTACCGGATAAACAGGACCCCCCGTTCCCGGGCTTCCCGGTACAGGTCCTCCCGGAATCCATAGGAGCGGATATCCCGGTAGATCACGAACACCCGCTTGCGGGGATCCATCTTCTTGAGGACGATGGCGGATTTGAGGCTGTGGGTGCAGCATAACCGTGAACAATAGGGGTGTTCCTCGTTCCGGGAACCCACGCACTGGATGAACGCAAAGGACCGGCCCTTGAGAATCCGGGCGTCGTTGTCCCGGAACGCCGCATCCATGTCCAGGTGGGTGAGCACGTCCGGGTGATCCCCGTACAGGTATTCATGGGGCCGGTATTCCATGCCGCCGGTGGCGATGACCGCGGCCCCGTGGTCAATGATGACTTCC
>CALGAJ010000144.1 GCA_937951975.1 uncultured Desulfotignum sp. | reverse complement strand
GGCATCTGGGCAAACCCGGACAGGGTGATGAAAAACAAAATCAGGCCGTAAATCAGACGGCGTCCCTTGAAATTATCCCTCATCTGTCCTCCTCTTTGACGTATTTGTAAAATTTACCCAATGCCGCAGCCGCACCGGCTACCGGGGCGATTACCAGGGCCAGGGCCAGGTTGGATCCGTCTGCCATGGTGTCTTTGACCGGATTCAAGTGGGGTTTTCCCTTGCCGGTGTCATAAGTGAGCTGATCAAAAGGCACTGGAGACACGTAAATGGTATGGGTGCCCCCGTTTTCATCCAGACCGTAGAGATACCCGTCCATCTCTTTGGCCCGTTCCCGGGCCAGTTCAATGATTTCCGACCGTCGGCCGATCACTTGAACCTCTTCCGGACAGGCCTCAATACACGCAGGCTGTTCCCCTTTTTCCAGTTTCTGGTAACACCGGTCACATTTGTACATCACCCCGTTACCGGCCAAGGCGGGCAGAATGTCCAGGTACAGCCCCACCCCGGTCTGGCGCTGGGGAATATCCCAGGGGCAGACTGCTTTACATTTGGACCCGCCCAGGCAGATCCCGGAATCGATACGGGACAGCCCGTTTGATTCCTGTTTGGCCGCCCCCCAGGGGCACAGCTTGACGCAAGGGGGGTTCTGGCAGTGCATGCAGCGTCTGGGAATGGTCAAGGTGATCTCTTTGCCGTCCTTGACTCCGGTGGCATACTGGATATACAGCCAGTTATAGGGGGTCAGCCGATCGGTGACCTCTCTTTTTTCCGACCAGTCCTCCACCGGAACCCGGGCTGGAACCATTTTGGGAAACGGTTTTTCCGGTTCAGGAAACTTGTGGGCATTGGCGTCTTTACAGGCATACACACATTCCTCACACCCGATGCACCGGCTGATATCGATCAATGTGGTCAGGGGGTCTGCATGGGCCTCATCGGCGTCGGCCCTGGCCAGACCGGTGCCGGCCACCGCCGTACCGGCCGCAAATACAGTGGATTTTAAAAACTGACGTCGTGAGACTGAAAAACGCATGACAACCTCTTTTTTATCTCTGACAATTATTGTTTGACAAAGTCCTGAAAACTCATGGTGAGATAGCTTTCCGTGCGAATGTATTTAAGAATCTTCAACAACTGAGATCCATCCACATATCCCGGCAGGTTGCTGATCCGGTCGCCTTCCGGCGTCAGAAACCACATGGTGGGCAGGCCGGTCACCTGCCAGGTCTGGGACAGGGTCTGGTTCTGATCCGCATCCACGGAAATACTGACAAAATGGTCATCCAGGTAGGCCTGGACCTTTTCATCCATGAATGTAGTCTGCTTCAATTTCGTGCAATAGGTACACCACTGGGCGTAAAAATAAAGAAACACACTTTTATCCTGATTTTTGGCCCGGGCCAGTCCCGGGGTATAATCGTTCCAGTCTATGCCGGCCTTGTCCGTTTCCGGTTTTACGGCATCCGTTACACCGGGCGTTACCGTTTCCGTTACGCTTTGTGTTTTTATGTTTTCGGATTCCGTTGCCGGCCTGTTTCCCGGAGAGCTGCCGACAAACCAGTACACACCTGCCAGCCCCATCACGACCAGAATGACAACCAGCACCTGTTCTTTTTTCATGTAGGATTTTCCTTGTCTTTATTTTTTTTCGTGTCACCAAATTCTGCATAGCTTTAAGCAAACATAATGCCAACCCTTCAAATATCTATTTTTCCCGGTTTTCCAATGTAATGCCATGCTTTTTCATCCGTTTCCATACCGTTACCCTGGATACACCCAGAATTTCTGCGGCCCGGGTCTGATTGCCGTCTGCCTGATGCAGCGCGTCCACCAGAGCGTTTCTTTCCGACAGTTTGACCGGAATCTTTCCGGTCACTGCCGCCGATCCAGGCTTATGTCCGACAACCGGGCCGGATGTGTCGATATCAGATATTTCCCTGAGCAGTTTGTCCGGCAGATGTTCCACGCCGATGCTTTTTCCTTTGGCCAGCACAAATGCGTATTCCACGGCATTGCGCAGTTCTCGGATGTTTCCGGGCCAGGGATAGGCCACCATGATCCGCATGGCCTGGGGAGTGAATCCCAGAATATTTTTCCGGGTCTTTTCCGCCAGAATCGTGATAAAGTGCTGAATAATCAGGGTGATATCATCTTTTCGTTCCCGGAGAGGCGGACAGATCACCGGGAACACGTTGATCCGGAAAAACAGGTCCTCCCGGAACCCGCCATTGCCGATCATGGTTTCCAGGTTCCGGTTGGTGGCGGTGATGATACGCACATCAATGGGAATGGACCGGTTGTCTCCCACCCGCTGGATCATCTGCTCCTCCAGCACCCGAAGCAGCTTGACCTGAACCGACAAAGGGATATCACCGACCTCATCCAGAAAAAGGGTGCCCTGGTGAGCGGCCTCAAACCGGCCGATACGATCGGCAGCCGCCCCGGTATACGCCCCTTTGACATGACCGAACAGCTCGCTTTCCAGGATGGTTTCACTCAATGCGGCACAGTTGACCTTGATAAACGGCTTGTCAGCCCGGTTTCCGGTTTCATGCAGCGCTTTGGCCACCATCTCCTTGCCCGTACCGCTTTCACCCAGAATAATCACCGGTGTATCCAGAGGCGCCACCCCCTGGATATGTTCAAACAGGTTCTGCATCACCGGGGTCCGGCCGATGATGCCGTGAAACCCGTCATCGATATGATAGATCCGCTTGATGGATGCCAGCTCGTTTCTGTAACTGATGTTTTCTGAAATATCCTTAAGGGTTTCCACCGCGCCGATGATCTCGTCCCGGTCGTCATACAGCACGGTGGCTGTTTTGACGATGGGGATGGTCTGTTTTTGACTGTCGGTGATCATGCATTTCTTATCTCTTACCAGTCCCTGGGAAAACAGCTGACACCAGTCTTTACCTTTGCCGATGCCTTTGATGTCACACCCGGTACAATTGAGTATGCGGCAGGATTTGCCGATGAGCTGGGCTTCGGAATACCCGGTCATGAGCTGGGCAGAATGATTGGCTGCCACTAAAATGCCCTGGGCATCCACCAGAATGATGCCGTCCTGGACTGAATCAATGATTTCCCGCCAGTGGTTTCCAATTTTCATACCTGTCTCCTGTTTACTGTGTTAATAACCAAATTAACACAACATTAACATCATGGCAACTTAATTTATATCTGTTTCTGCGGTTGTTTTTTAAAACATCTGTGTGTCTTCCCTTGTAAGCAAAGAAGCTCACGTTTTTTTCAGGATATTTTTTTCAAGTGGCACATGAGTTGCTCTATACATGATAACGGAAAAAATTACGGCACTCATGCGGTTGAATACCGCAAAACCATACATTTGAGTTAACCCGTTTTCAGGAGAAACCATGAACACACATACTGCAAAAAAAATGCTGGCTGTCCTGGCCGCCGGGGTGATGCTGCTGACCGCTGCCATGACGGCCGGTGCAAGCGAGTCCTGGCAATTCCATGATATCGTGGAGGCCGATTTTGTCATCGCCCATGTATCGATCCCCATGCCCGACAATGTCATGATCATTGATTCCCGGCCCTACAAACCCATGTTCATCAAAGGCCATATTCCGGGTGCGGTAAGTATTCCGGATACGGAATTTGATAAAAAGACCGATCTTCTGCCCGCAGACAAAAATGTCCTGCTCATTTTTTACTGTGGCGGACTGGAATGTAAACTGAGCCACAAATCCGCCCAAAAGGCTGAAGCCCTTGGGTATAAAAACGTCAAGGTGTTTGCCAAAGGATTTCCGGAATGGATGGCGCAGCCCGGTGCATATGCCTCAGTGTCGGCTGAATATGTGGCTGCAAAGATTGCGGAGAACAAAACCCTGGTGGTGGATTCACGGCCCCAGAAACCCAAGTATGACAAAGGCCATATCCCATCAGCCATCAGCATCCCGGATTCTCAGTTTGACGAACTGTCCGGCAAATTGCCCAGGTTTCTGGAAACCCCCATCATCTTTTACTGCGGCGGACTGGAATGCCGTCTGAGTCACAAAAGTGCGGTCAAAGCCCTGGAGATGGGATACAAAGATGTGTCCGTGTTTGCCATGGGGTATCCGGAATGGAAACGCCAGTTTGGTGAAGCGGCCGGCACTGTGGCTGTGAAAGCCGGGGAAATGGAAGGATCCATCGATCTGGAACGGTTCAAAACCATCCTGAACGACCATCCGGAATCCATAATGCTGGTGGACACCCGGGATGCGGATGAATTTGCCAAAGGCCATTTCAACACGGCTGTCAACATCCCGGTGGAACAACTGGAAGACAAAATTCCGGAACTGCCGGCGGACAAACCGGTGGTATTTGTCTGTTCCACCGGTGCAAGAAGCGGAGAAGCATATTATATGGTACAGGACGTCAGACCCGAACTCAAGGACGTCTATTATGTGGAGGCCCAGATCAGTTTCAAAAATGACGGTACATACACCATCAAGGCCCCGAAATAAAACAGAGAATCTTTTTTGACATTTGAAACATATCCGGGATAAGATTAAATAGATCTATGTGACAACCACTCAAAACCAACCAGACAAAGGAGATATAACCATGTTCAAGAAACTACTCATTTTTTTCATCCTCGCCCTTTTCACCATAGGACCGGTCGCTGCCGCGTTTGCCGGTGACGGCCCGGACGGCAACCACCGCAAAGGCAAATATACCTACCGGAAGGTGATCAAGGCCTGCCATGAAAACGGCGGCGTGGACTCCCCCACCCCCACGGTGAGTCCGGCCGACATGACCCGGGCCGAATGGAAGCAGGTGTTTGAGAGCCGCAATTTCGAGGCGTTCGGATGCCAGCCCCAGTGGGATGAACTATCGGATGAGGACGTTCTGGACATCTATACCTACTTTTACGAGTTTGCCAAGGACTCACCCTCCCCGGCCACATGCGGGTAAATTAAAACCGGTCAGCGTCCCGGAAACGGTCATAGAGACATCCGGGCGCTGACCTACTATTTCCGGAGACGATCTCTATGGGATTCAGACGATGCAAAAAGGTTTTAGGACATGCCGCCGCCGGCCTGATGGTGCTGTGTCTTCTGGCGGCCGGTCCGGCAGGTGCAGCCACTGATGACGAGGCTTTAGGACTCAAACTGGCTAAGCAGGCGGTCCGGGAAGACCGGCACTGGACCACGGTGGACCATTCCAGGATTGAGATACTCAACCAGAAATTCACGTCCGGGGACCAGATCACCCAGGCCTGTCTGACCTGCCATACGGACGCATCCATGCAGTTCAAGGAAACCATTCACTGGACCTGGAAAGTGCCGTCTGAAAAAGAAGGCATCATGAACGGCAAGGCCGGGCATGCGGTGAACAACTTCTGTATTTCCGGAAACGCCATGGAAGACAAAGGCTGTCTGAGCTGTCATGCCGGCTGGAACGGAGTGGAGGGCGAGGTCAACTGCCTGGCCTGTCACGGTGCCAAAAAATTTCCCTTCAAGGAAACCTTTGCTGATCTGGCCGCGTTTGAAGGAGAAGATGATCCCGACATTCAGGAAATCGTCAATGACCTTCAACAAGGCATCAGCCAGGCCGTGAAAGACATCACCCTGCCCCAGCGCAGCAACTGTGGGGAATGCCATTTCAAGGGCGGCGGCGGTGACGGGGTCAAGCACGGAGACCTGGACACCTCCATGACCCGACCCAACCGGATGCTGGACGTGCACATGGCTGTGGACGGTGCGGATTTCTCCTGCACAAGATGCCACACCACGGTGAAGCATCACATTGCCGGCCGTCTCTACACAAGACCTGCGGCCGCGGAACGTAAAAGCCTGATC
>CALGAJ010000143.1 GCA_937951975.1 uncultured Desulfotignum sp. | reverse complement strand
GCCCGGACCGCTGCATCTGGAACACAGGTTTTTCAGTACAGTGGAAATCGGGCTGGCAGACAAAACCGATTTCTGGATTGCTTCCTGTGAATGGACCCAAAAAAAATACCGGTCTTTGCTGGCAGACAAAAAAAAGGTGTTTTTGTCCTACTATGGCACGGATGTGGATAATTTCCAAAAAAAGGACAAGGCGTTTCTGCGTAAAGAGCTGGGGGTTTCGGGTCAGACCCGGGTGATCGGCATGGTCGCCTATATGTATCCCCCCAAGCGGTACCTGGGGCAGAAAAGAGGTCTTAAAGGGCACGAAGACCTGATTGACGCGGTTGGTATTGCAACGGACAAGCACAAAGATGTGGCCCTGGTTTTTGTCGGCGGTGCCTGGGCAGGGGCTGTGGATTATGAAAAAAAAGTCATTGAATACGAAAAACAAAAACTGGGCGAAAAGGTGTTTTTTCTGGGGACCCGTAAGGATGTGGCCCGCCTGTATTCCGGTTTTGATATGGCGGTCCATCCTTCCCACTCGGAAAACGTGGGGGGAGCGGTGGAGTCGTTGTTAATGAAAATCCCCACCATCACAACCGATGTCGGCGGGTTTCCGGATGTGATCAAACACCGGCAGACCGGATTGCTGGCAAAGGCCGGCAATCCGATGGATCTGGCAGAAAAAATAATATATTACCTGGAACATCCTGATCAGGCTGAAGCACACGCACAAAAAGGACATGCTCACACCAGACAGCTGTTCGATGTCAAAAGAACGGCCCGGGAGATCAAAGGAATCTATGAGACCATACTTTAAACATCTGCATTCAGCAAATAAATATTTACTGGTGGTGTTCGGCTTCAGCATTCCCGTGTCCACGGCACTGACCAATGTGGTGCTGGGACTGCTGGTGCTGTGCTGGCTGCTGGACAATGGCGCGGACCGGTTTGCACGATGGGGCCGGGTATTGAAAACAAACCCCGTGGCCGTCATGGGCCTGGTGGTCTTTGTGATGCACGTGGCCGGGCTTGCCTATACGGACGGTGACAAAGAGAAAATCCTGGAAAGCCTTGAAGACGGGGCAAAATTTCTGTTCATCGGCATGGTGATGGTTTATTTTGCGGACAAAAAATCCCAACCCGCATTTCTAATGTCCTTTGTTTCTGCCATGGGGCTGATTCTGTTGATGTCCTGTCTGCTGTGGCTGGGGGTGCTGCCGGAGTTCATCTCCGTCAAAGGGGATGCATCCAACAGCGTGATCTTTCATGATCATATCAAGCAGAATATTTTCATGGCGTTTGCCGCTTTTGTGGCGGCGGTACAGGCTCGAAAACCCGGGATTGGGGCGGTACGGAAATGGCTGTGGGCCGGGTTCAGTCTTCTGGCCATGTTCAATGTCCTGTTCATGGTGGCCGGCCGCACCGGGCATGTGATTGTGCTGGTGCTGGCAGGATATTATTTTCTGACATGGGACCGTGTCAAAAGTCTTATTTTCGGCACATTGATTCTCGTATCGTTTGGTGTTTTTGCCTGGTATAATCCATCCAATATTCTTTTCACACGGGCTCAGGAAGTTATTGAGGATGTCAAAAAATGGGAATATGACAGTTATTCTTCTATCGGTCTGCGTCTTGAATGGTTTTTCAACTCGTTGGACATCATTGAACAGAATCCGGTATTCGGCACCGGCACCGGCAGTTTTAAAACCACATATGACCGGTTTGTGGAAAAAACCGAGATGAAATCCACGGACAACCCCCACAACGAATATTTGATGACGGCAGTGCAGTTCGGCATTGCCGGCCTGCTGGTGCTGCTGGGATTTTTTGCAATGCAGTGGCGGCAGACGTTTTTTTTCGAAGATCGTGGGCAAAAGTTCATGGCCCGGGGGTTTGTGCTGCTGATGCTGGTTGCCTGCATGACGGCGTCGCCGCTGCAGGACAATGCGGAAGGGTGGTTTTTTGTGTTCATGACCGGGCTTTTGTTTGCCGGGGTCCATATTCCCAGCACCCCGGCAGAAAAAATAAAGGAGCAACATATATGACACATATTCTGGTTACCGGGGGTTCCGGGTTTATCGGCACCAATTTTATTCACCATGTGCACAAACACAAACCGGACTGGCACGTGGTCAATCTGGATGCGTTGACCTATGCCGGCAATCCCGCCAATCACCGGCATCTGGAAAATGACCCCGGATATACCTTTGTTCACGGCAGCATCTGTGATGCACCGTTGCTGGAACAATTGTTTGACACGTACCAATTTGACGGGGTGTTTCATTTTGCGGCCGAATCCCATGTGGACCGGTCCATTGCCGGGCCGGAGGTGTTTGTGAACACCAATGTCACCGGCACGTTCCGGCTGCTGGATGCGGCGTTGGCCCATGTCCGGAAACATCCGGATGCAGAATTCCGGTTTGTGCATGTGTCCACGGACGAGGTGTACGGCAGTCTGGGGCCGGATGATCCCGCGTTTGCCGAAACCCATGCGTATGATCCGTCCAGTCCTTATTCCGCATCCAAAGCGGCATCGGATCATTTTGTCAAAGCCTGGTACCGGACATACGGCCTGCCCGTGGTGGTGACCAATTGTTCCAACAATTACGGGCCGTTCCAGTTTCCGGAAAAACTGATTCCTTTGATGATCCTCAATATCCTGGACAAAAAACCGCTGCCGGTGTACGGCAAAGGCATGAATGTGCGGGACTGGCTGTATGTGGCGGACCACTGTGATGCGCTGGTCCGGGCCTTTGAAAACGGGGACAATGGAGAGACCTACAATATCGGCGGCGGAGAAGAAAAAACCAATCTGGAGGTGGTAAAAACCATCTGCGATCTCATGGATGACAAAACCGGAAATCCCAGGGGCTCCAGCCGGGAACGGATCACCTTTGTGACGGACCGGCCCGGCCATGATCTGCGGTATGCCATCAATCCGGACAAAGCGGTGGAGAAAATCGGCTACAAAGCATCCTACACCTTTGAGCAGGCCTTGTCCGCCACCATTGACTGGTACCTGGAAAACATGGACTGGGTGAAGTCCGTGCAGACCGGGGCGTATCAGGAGTGGATCCAAACCCATTATAAAACTGCGCAATGAAATACAAAAGAGGTTGATTATGAAAGGCATTATTCTGGCGGGCGGGAGCGGCACCCGGCTGTATCCGATCACCCGGGTGACCAGTAAACAGCTGTTACCGGTGTATGACAAACCCATGATTTTTTATCCTTTGTCCGTGCTCATGCTGGCCGGCATCCGGGATATTCTCATTATTTCCACCCCGCAGGATCTGCCCCGGTTCAGGGATTTGCTCAATGACGGGTCCCAGTGGGGGATCCGGCTTTCCTATCAGGAGCAGGTTGAACCCAGAGGACTGGCCGAAGCATTTATCCTGGGAGAATCCTTTATCGGAACAGACAATGTCTGCCTGATTCTGGGGGATAATCTGTTTTATGGGCACGGGCTTTCCCAGCGGTTTCAAAACGCGGCGGCCAGGGAAAAAGGCGCCACTGTGTTCGGATATCCGGTCAAGGATCCCCAGCGGTACGGGGTGGTATCGTTTGACGCCACGGGCCGGGCCATCGATATTGAAGAAAAACCCGCATGCCCCCGGTCCCGGTTTGCGGTCACCGGACTTTATTTTTATGATCATCAGGTTATCGATATTGCCAAAAACCTGTCACCGTCGCCAAGAGGGGAGTTGGAGATCACGGATGTGAACATGGCGTATCTGAAACAGGGTGCACTTCATGTGGAGCAGATGGGCCGGGGAACCGCCTGGCTGGATACCGGGACCCATGCCTCGCTTCTGGAAGCGTCTTTGTTTATTGAAACCATTGAAAAGCGCCAGGGGTTCAAGGTGGCGTGCCTGGAAGAAGTCGCGTACCGCATGGGATATATTGATCAAAATCAGGTCCTGGCCATGGCAGCGGATTACAGAAAAACCGATTACGGGGCTTATCTGG
>CALGAJ010000142.1 GCA_937951975.1 uncultured Desulfotignum sp. | reverse complement strand
TCAAAGGAAACCCGGTCCCCCTCGTTGAGGGATTTGAAACCCATGGCATTGATGCCTGAGTGATGCACGAATACATCTTTCCCACCGTTTTCCTGTTCAATAAATCCAAAACCTTTTGCGTCGTTAAACCATTTTACTGTACCGTTGGCCATGTTGGCTTTCTCCTAAAAAAATAAAATAAAAATAAATCGCTTCGAACTTTAAGGAATAAATCACAGAATGAATCTTGATCAACACCGGAAAGATTGAAACATTTATTCATCATACAGGATTTGGAAATTAAGTCAATCTTTATTTTCCGTATTCGTGTCGAAGTTCGCCTGCCTCAGGAAAATTTTTATTCAGCGGACGTAACGGTAAAGGCATTTTTGCTGTTCAGGCATAATTTTGGTCAGGCAGTTGTGCATAAGGCAGATTGGTCAGCTGAGGCACAGCAGCATCACCACCGAGATGGGAAGACAGTCCCAAAGTAGCCTGATTAAAGGGGGCAAGTGGAAATTCAGATGTCCACCTCCAACTCCCTGTGGAGCTGTGCCATCCATTCTGGCACCGTGGGGTTATCCGCACCATAATAGGATGCCGAGTAGGGTTTGATATCGATGAGCGGGCTGCCATCCACCGCTTCCAGGCCTTTGACTTTCAAGATATTTTGGTGACGTTCCAGAAGCGGGACCGGCAGTGTTTTGACTACCGGCCCCGTGAATCAATGGATCCGTTTCTGTTATATCACCATTCATGCCTGATTTCACCCAACGTAAACATGCCGGGTGGGTTCCGTATCCTGTGCTGATGCCCGGCAGACCATCAGGCCGATAGCAAAGATGCTGAACAACATTGCGGAAGCAATCGGTTTTAAAAATCTGCTCATCAGTTTTCTCCTTCTAAAAATCAAACGAAACGGTCATCATTGCTGTAAAAGGGGCGCCAACGTAATAGCTGGTATTTCCGGCCCGGCTGTCATCCATGGCATTGATCACCGACACATATTCCTTGTCAAACAGGTTGGTCAGCTCCAGGGACAGCTTGAGTCTGTCCACAAAAGAAAAATGGTTGAAGGTGTATCCCATTTTCAGGTCCGCCACCACATAATCATCGATCTTTTCGGTGTGCTCGGCATCCCCGTAACGGGAGCCCAGGTACCGGACCATGGGAATCACTTCGACATCTTTCCAGGTGTATATCAACCCGGTTTTGACGGTCCATTCAGGGGTATCCAGTACCTGTTTGTCCTTTGTGCTGCGGACAGCCCCCTGAAATACCAGGTCGTCATCGTAGGTCAATGCCGTATAAGAAGGGTTGAAAAACAGGTTCAGGTGGTCATTGATCAGAAAATTGGACTCGATTTCGAACCCGTACCCGGTGGCATCGCCAACGTTCTGGAAGTAGCTTTGATTCACCCTTGGGTCGTACACCGTGGTCAACAGATTCTGGTGCCTGGAATAAAACAGGGTCGGCACCACCTCGAACCGGTCGAACCGGAACCGGGCGCCTATTTCAAAGTTGTCCGATATTTCCATGTCATAGCCGCTGAACATATCATTGAGCGTCACCCCGGCTGCCTGGAATGCGGCCCGGTTCTGGTTGTATATGTTGACCAGCGGGACATAGGCATAGGGCCGGATCTGGTTACGGCCGTAGCTGGCGTTCAATTCCAGGTTGTCTGTCAGCCGAAAGGCCGCTCCCAGTGTCGGAAGAATTTCTTCATAGGTTTTTTCTTTCCGGAAAAGATCTGAAGCTGCCGTGAGCGTATAATTCGGCGCGGAAGCGACATTTCCCTGGCCGGCAGGATCGGTGTAGTGAAAATATTTGAGACCGGCCTGCCAGTCGAACCGTCCGATGCTGCCGGCCAGTTTCAGGAAGGGGCTGTGAACCATTCCTTTATCCTCACTTTTCATGTACATGCCGTAACCTTTGAATGCAAAGGTGACCGGGTCGTAGTTCTGCTGCCGTATCACCATATCGGACACCTCGGCCCAGTATCCTAAAGAGGCCGTGCCCCATGAAAAATGGGAATCCAGCCGGGTGATCATGCCGTACCGTTCAATGTCCCGCTGCCGTTTGATGACAATACCTCCCTGGGAGCCGGACCCCTGAAGTATGTCGGTGTCTTCATCCGTGTAATAGGGCTTGAGCGTAAACCGGAATGTATCCGAAAGCGTGACCGGCAGTTCAGCCAGGAAATCCCGGTTGGCATAATCGCCCCGGTTGTACCGGTAATAGTTGATATCTTCGCTCTTGTTTCCGGACAGGACGGCGTTGTAGTCCTGGTCGTAAAAGCGGCTCAGGGACGTCACTTCACTGTAAGTCAACGGCCGGTAAAGATCCTGTTTCAGATCATTGGCGTTAAACCAGAATTTGACCTCATCTCCGGTGGGGAGAGGTTGTCGTACCATCAGGTTGGCGTTTTTCCTGGGTCCCAGATCATCGGGGCCTTTCCATTTTTCCGCATCCGTATGGGACAGGGAAAGCGACAGACCGGTGCCGGTTCGGGGCAGGTTTCCGGAATCCAGCCGGATAAAGCTCCGGCTGTAATGGTTGGTGCCGATTCCCTGACTCAACGATATGCCGAATTCCTGTTCCGGCCATCGGGGCCTGAGTTCCACAGCCCCGCCCCGGGCCCCCACGCCGGTGCCCAGATCCGCCGGGACCGCCCCTTTATACACCGCAATGCTGTCGAAATTTTCCGTATCATAGAGATATTCCCGGGGTCCCATGGGGTTGCCGCCGTAGTTGGGGACCCCTGCCACGGTCATGGCACCCAGGAATCCCCGGACCCCCCGGACCCGGATATTTTTCTGTTCGGCCGCCAGTCCGTAGGGGTCGATACTTTCCACAGAGACACCGGGAAGAATGTTGATCGCCTCGTATACGCTCACCGCCGCCCGGCTTCCCTGGGCATCCAGACCATCCCGGGTGATTTCACTTCCCGTATAGACCGTTTCGTTGGTCTGTTTGGTGGGGGTCACCAGTTTGGTTGCGGTTACCACCACATCCTCCAGTAATATTATGTCTGTGCCGGATTCCCCGCCAGAAACGGAAGAAGGTCCATCAGCGGCAGACTTCCCGAAACTCACCCCGGATCCGCCGGTGAGGGCAATGATTACCAAAAAAGCGATGATAACGGCATGCCGGTTTTTGAAATATGTCATGTTTTCTCTCCTTTTCATCTTAAAAACCATGTTTCAATTTGAATGATTCTTCAGGGGCCTGTCCGAAGATTACTCCGGGCAGGTCTGAAACCGTTTTCTTTGGGTTTTTACAGAAAAGACAGGCGGTCCTTGAGGGTGTCGGCTGTTCCTGATTGACCCCGCACAGACACACTGGTATAAGGAAAGAGAAAGCCGTTCTGACGATCAGCCATCGGCAGAAACCGGTTTTCATCCCGGAAGGCGGCACGGCTCTTTGACCGGACCCTGTGCCGCCTTCCATTTTTTATCCGTTATGTCATTTTCTGTATTCTGTTCAACATTCTCTTCAACAAAAAAAGGCCAAGAACATCTGGACAGGCACGTTCTCCTGTCCGACCTTCTTGGCCTTGGGTTCAACAACTCTAAAATTTTTCGGTTCAGCTGCCTGCAATTTCAATTGCAGAATTGGGGTCAATCTATGTAAAAAAAAATCCCCTGTCAAGGGCTAATTGACATCAAAAGGTAATGGAACATCAAGCCAGCATGGCCATGTCCGGGTTGTCTTTTCCAGCCAGCCGTTCCGCAAGCACCATCCCGATCATGGCCAGGCATTCCATGTCCAGATATTGGGCCGCCTGCTTTTCAAACAGCAGGGAGCAGTCCGCCGGGAAATCCTCGTCCGCATCATTGAAAACCAGGTAAATCCGTATCCGGGGAAGCACTTCAAACTCGTAAGACAGATCACAGGAAATTCCGATATCACACGGTGTTCCCCCCAGTTGCCGGCAGCCGGCCTCCAGTTCGGCAAGCCGGCCCGCAAAGGTTCTTGAAACCGGTTTCCGGGCGGTGTTGTCAAACCCCTGCACATACGGGGCCGCATCCCTGAAATCCCGGTAGGTCACCAGCTTCCTGTCATCAGCAGGGTCGTCAGGGCTCAGCAGCAGATACTGGCACAAAATCACACACACGGCATGCGGGGGACGCAGACCTTTGTGGTCTTCAATTTTTTGGGGAAAGACCTTGAAGGTTTCATTGAAAAAGGGAATGGTGACAGTCTCCCCGTCCACCTTGATTCCCAGCATATCCTGTTTTCCCGTCAGATCCAGATCGGCCACCCGGGCCAGGTAGTCCTGATAGATTTTTTCAAAAACCGGTGCTTTGGATGTCATGTTTTACAATAACTCCTTTTTATTTAAATTTGATAAAAATATACCATACGGATGACCCGTCCGTCATATGAAAATTAGCTGAAAAAAAGATTATGATGGGACTGTTGTTGAAAATTTTGTAGTTGAAACACCGCTGGATAACGCTCTGGTCTGGACAAAAACGGATAAAACAATTACACTTGACCGCATCATTTCCAGGAGAAAACAAGATGAAAATTTCTGTTTCAGGCATAGTGGACCGGGTCAGTTTCGTGATAAACCGCATCCGGGAAAGGCTGTGGGTTAAGCCGCTGCTGTTCAGTGTGATTTCCATTGTATCGGTGTTCGGAGCCAAACTGGCGGATCATGCCGGTCTGGAACGGATTGTCCCCCGGATTTCAAAGGAATCCGTTGACACCCTGCTGTCGGTCATGGCATCGGGTATGCTTGTCATGGCCACGTTTGCCGTCGGCTCCATGGTGGCCGCTTATGCATCGGCAAGCAATACCGCTTCTCCCAGGTCTTTTCCTCTGGTCATTGCGGATGATTCTTCCCAGAAAGCGCTTTCCGCATTTATCGGTGCATTTATTTTCAGCATTGTGGCGATCGTGGCCATAACAGAAGGCTATTACGGGAAAGCCGGAATTTTTGTGCTTTTTGTGCTGACCATTGCCGTGTTCGGGATGGTTATTTTCACGTTTGTCCGCTGGGTGGACCGTATCGCCAGACTGGGACGTCTCGGCAATACCATTGATAAAGTGGAAAAGGTGACAGAAGCGGCGTTGATACGCTGTCGGAAATTGACTGCCTGCCGGGTCGCAGACAAAGATTTTGACCGGATCAAAGGTCATGGCGTGTGTGCAGACACTGTGGGATATGTGCAGCGCATGGATCTGGCTGAACTGCAGAATCTGGCGGATAAAACTGATACGCAGATACGTGTGGCAGTCATGCCGGGGAGTTTTGTAACGCCGGATCGTCCGATGGCATATGTCGAGGGTTTTGATACTGCGGTTTCAGATGAAGACCTTGACCGGGTATCTCAGGCGTTTCAGATCGGCAGAGAACGGACGTTTGATGAAGACCCCCGTTTCGGTTTCATCGTTTTGTCACAGATTGCCGGCCGGGCCTTGTCTCCGGCGGTCAATGATCCCGGGACAGCCATCGATATCATCGGCATCATGGTCCGTCTGTTTCTCAAATGGGATACATTCAAAGAAAATCAGATGTCCGATGAAGTGATCTACCCTCGTGTTTTTGTTTCCCCATTGTCTGTGCAGGATATGTTTGATGATGCTTTTACAGCGATTTCACGGGACGGAAGCGGATCCGTGGAGGTGATGATCCGCCTGCAGAAAGCACTGGCATCGCTGGCGGCTTGCGGTAATGATGCCATGCATTACGCTGCGGTCATCCATTCAAAAATAGCGTTGTCTTATGCACAAAAATCCCTGGTGCTTTCCCAGGACCTGTCAAGTGTCCGCAAAATTGCCGAAAAATTCCATCATCAGTAATCGGATGTGTTTTGAATGCCGGCTGTGCAGGCCCCCGGCTGCCTGAAAGTCATAAAAATTTCCGCATGGGTTTTTTTGCCCGGTTATGGTATGTTCCCGAGATTATCAGACAAGGAGGGGAACGCATGAAAATCATCGACCAGAGCCATGAAATCATCAGCCTGCCGGATAACCTGCTTCAGGTCATCGAGGCGGCCGGCCGCACCTGTTACAAATCTGAAGACAAAATCACGCCTGATTCCGCAACCGGGTTTGTGGCCCGCATGCGGGACCGGGGCCATCATGCCATGATCGAATTCGGGGATATCATCGTCCGGTTTGTCACCAACCGGGGCGTGACCCATGAACTGGTCCGGCACCGGCTGTGTTCATTCGCCCAGGAATCCACCCGGTATGTGCGGTATGACGGGAAAATGGAGTTCGTCCGTCCCTGCTGGTGGGAGGACTGCACCCCGGCCCAGCAGACCCTGTGGCAGCAGGCCATGGCAGATGCGGAAAACAGATACCTGTCGCTGCTGGAGAGCGGCTGGCGGCCGGAACAGGCCAGGGAGGTACTGCCCAATTCGCTGAAAACCGAGATTGTGGTCAAGGGAAATATCCGGGAATGGCGCCATATTTTTGCACTGCGCTGCACCAAAAAGGCCCATCCCCAGATCCGGGCGCTGATGATTCCGCTTCTGGCGGAGTTGAAAGAACATCTCCCCGTGGTATTTGATGATCTGACTTTTTAAAGAGAAACGGCCCGCCGGAAATGGACTTCTCCGAAGGGCCGATGCTTAAAGCAAATTACAAAAACAAGAAGGGGTCTTATCAGGACATGCACCCATCGTCTTCCTTGATAACTTTGGTATAGCATTCATCGCGGTCTTTGTCATTTTCAGAGGACTTGTCACAGTCACTCATTTTTTCCACCACTTTTTTCTGGTCTTCCGCGTCACAATGATCTTTTTTTTGTTTGTCTTCGGTCATTATACATCTCCTTTGTCTGTCAGGTCTTGTGTTTGTATTGTTTTTCTGTTTCAATTAACTTTATAATGTAACTTTCCGGGAATAAATGTCAACCAGGTTTAAAAAAATTAAACAGTACAGTCTGACGGCCATGATAGTTGAAAACAGGTTTGACCCATGCAGATTCTGAACCCGTCCCGATGGTACCTTCATCCGGTATTTATTTTTGCCTGTTCCATTATCGCTCTGGCCACATTTCTGGTTTTGACCATCAGCCTGTATATGGAAATCCGCTCAGCCCTGGAAACGGTGATCGTCCGGTTTCATATCGATCCGGAGCTGATTTTTCCCTCCAAGACCGGTATGACCATTTTGGTGCTCAGCCTGTTGATCGCCGTGGTTATGGCCGGGATTCTGCTGGCGTTCATCTATTATCAGAAAACCCTGAACCTGTTCCGGCTCCAGCATAATTTTATTTACAACTTCACCCATGAACTCAAAACCCCGGTCACCTCTTTACGGCTTTACCTGGAAACATTTGTCCGCCATCCTTTGGAATCCGAAGATATCAAGCGGTACAGCCAGAATATGCTGGAAGACATCAACCGGCTGACGGACAACATCAACCGGATATTGAACATGGCCCGCATCGAAAGCCAGAATTTTGATTCCGAGGTGACACGGAAAAGCCTGGTGGAACTGGTGGAGACCTTTTGTCAGAAAAACGATTCCCTGTTCAGGGAGTGTGATATTCAGATATCCAATCCGTCCGGGGGACGGTTTGAATATCCTGTGAATCTGTTTTTGTTTGAAATGCTGCTCATGAATATTGTGTCCAATGCCATTAAATACAATCTATCGGATCGACCGCAGTTGACCATTGTGTTCAAGTCCCATCTTCAGAAGGTGACCATTGATTTTATCGACAACGGCATCGGTGTGGACCGGCAGGAGACCAAAAAGATTTTCCGGAAATTCTACCAGTCCGACCGGGAAAACAGGCAGCGCGTATCCGGATCCGGGTTGGGATTGTATCTGGTTTCCAGCATTGCTCAGATTCATGGGTGGCGGGTGTCGGTGTCCAGTGAAGGCAGGGGATGCGGGGCCAGATTCACCATCACCATTCCCAGAAACGCCATTGCCAATGTCAGGGAGAAAAACATATGGAAGCGGCTGAAAAAAAACGTGTTCTGGTCATAGAAGATGAAGTCCGCATTGCTGAAGGACTCCGGCTTAACCTGACCCTTGCCGGGTATTCCGTGGCAGTGGCTCCGGACGGGATTGACGGGCTTGAAAAATGGCGTGCCTGGCATCCGGATCTCATTGTTCTGGATATTATGCTGCCCATGATCGATGGATTTTCCATCTTGAAAACCATTCGCCAGGAAGATAAGAAAATTCCGGTGCTGATTCTGTCGGCCCGGGGGGATACCACGGACAAGGTCAAGGGCCTGCGATACGGCGTGGATGATTATCTGGCCAAGCCTTTTGATCTGGAGGAGTTTCTGCTTCGGGTGGAACGCCTGATTCAAAAAAGCGCCTGGTATGAACCGGCAGTCCCGGGAAAAAAACCGGATGTGGGATTGTTTGATGGAAACTATTTCCGGTTCGGGGACAACCATGTGGATTTTGTCACTTTCAAGGCGGATTGTGCGGCCGGCGAGATCACATTGACGGAACAGGAGATCACCCTGCTCAAGATCTTTATCGCAAACAAAGGAAAACCGTTGTCCAGGGAAGAACTGCTCAATGCCGGGTGGGGATATTCCCGGGACACCTCCACCCGCACGGTGGACAATTTCATGGTCCGGTTCAGAAAATATTTTGAAAAAGATCC
>CALGAJ010000141.1 GCA_937951975.1 uncultured Desulfotignum sp. | reverse complement strand
GAGAACTCAGCATGCCAATACAATCGGACAGGTTTTTGAAAATATCACCTCCGACCCAGTGATGTCCGGTTAGGTTTTTGCAAGTGATGGTTTGTATTGTTCTTTGAAAATTTGGTTCTCGATTTTGTCGATTTCAGCCTGGCTATTGAATAGTTCATTCAAAATGATGGAACGAAGTTCTCGAACTCTTTTGATGGAAACCTCTTCATTGAATTGTTCACGACAATAGATTGCCATCAGCAGGTAGGTGATCAAGCCACCAAGTATCTGAACCATGAGGCCATACTTGCTTCTGGCAATCAGGTGATAAACCTTCAAATGTTTTTTCCACCATTTGAAAAATGATTCTATCGTCCATCTGAGCTTGTACACAGTGGCTATCTGTTCTGCTGTCAGGTCATGTCTATCGGTGGCTATGTAATACATGACTCCGGCTATCTGGTACCCTACAACCCGGACTGGTTTGGTAGTCTGATTTTGACCGGGAGTCCCGAGAAGAACTACGGAATCATAGAAAACATGACTTCCAGCTTCCACGGCATTTTCTTTAAGAACGGTTCTCGTTGTTTTGGTTTTGATACGGCAGACAAAGTGTTTACCCTCTTTCTGAAGCAGATCAAAGTCATGATGAGATTGATATCCCCTGTCCATGACCCCGGTTTGGCCTTTTGACAGGATTTTGCTCACAAAGGGACGTTCTCCACCATTACCATCGGTCAGAAATATTTTGCTGGGGATGCCACGGTTGATGTCAAATCCACAGTGTGCTTTTGCCTTTTTGGACCCTTTTCTGTAATCGGCCCAGTACATTGAAAGAACGGCACTGATCAGGCTCCCATCAATGGATATCAGTTCTCCCAGCTCTTGAAATTGTTTTGGAAGTGCGTTTGCAGCCTGTTTATAAAGATTTTCAAACATGAACTGCAATTGTTCAAGGCCTCGCCCGTTAATGATTTCTGAAAAACTACTTCTGCTGATACCCCCCTCCGGAGCAATATTCTGTTTCGCAAAATCATTTTCTTTCATGTCCTGAAGAAGATGTCGGGCAGAATCATGTTCCTGAAGGTGAAAGTATACCAAGGCTCTTAATTGTTGTTCAAAATTCATTTTCAACGGGCGGTCTCCTCTTGAGGATAATAACGGGACAAGCGGCAACAATCTTAACAGCGGGGCAATGAAAATGTCAAAGGTCGAGGAGGAAATTTTTTTTTTGGGATCGAAATTTTGATCAATTTGTAACTCCTTGAAATTATAGTAAATAATAATTTCAAGGCGCGGAAAATTTTTTTTGATTTGTCAATAGAAAAAATGGCTTTTTTGAAAAAAATGGGTTGTGATTATATGCAAAAACCTAACCGGACATCACTGAATTTTTCATAAGGCACCTCCTAAAATTACAATTTTTATGGGAGGGACATTCAAGGCATATTCACGCAAATTTAAAATATCAATTTTAAGATATGTGGAAGTGGTCTGGCTATCGGTATGGCCCAATATTTCGGATATGATCGGCAACGGGGTATCTTTTTGAAGTAATGCACTGGCCAGGCTATGGCGAAGTGCATGCGGACCATGTTTTTTCCCTTCAGCAATGTGGATTCCTGCTTTGTTCATATAGCGTGTAACAATACTATGCAGGGTGGGCGCTTTCATCGGACCAATGGGCGCTACCAGGCGAAGAAAAATTGTATCCGTATCCGCAGAAGGACGACCATGTTTTATATAATCAATCACCGCATCCCCAACATCATTTAAAAGCGGCAAAACAATTGAATTTCCTGTTTTATTTTGCTTAAATTCAATAGTATTGGACTCCCATTTGAAATTATTAAATGTCAATCTGCAAATATCTGAAGCGCGTATCCCCAACTTGGCAGCAATTAATAGCATGGCATAATCTCTTTTTCCTTTTGGGTTACCCCGATCCACACATTGAAGCAGACTATGGATTTCTTCTTGTGAATATGCAGAAGGGATTTTAGATTTCTTTCTGCATTTTATGCTGGGAATCGCTATAGAAAAATCTTTTGTAATGATTTTCTGTTTATATAAATAACGGAATAGAACGCGCAACACACCGCATGTACAATAAATTGTCGAAGTGGAATAGATGGTAGCTGAAAATTGAATGAATCCATGGATGTGCTTAGGAGTTATCTTATTTGCGTGGCCAACTTCATGGTCGAATAAATAATGTGAAAATCTTTCCAAATAAATGATATAGGATTCAAGGGTTCTGCTTGAAATTCCCTCATTTTTCCTGAAAACTAAAAAATCGGAAAAGATCTTTTCAAAATGAGCAAATTTATATATTTTTGTTTTTTTCCGGATCGATATCGTTCGATGGGTTTGAAAATCATCAAGCAGTTGTATGGCTCTCAGATGGCGCAGATTGGTTGAAGATAAATTTGATAAGTCCTTGAT
>CALGAJ010000140.1 GCA_937951975.1 uncultured Desulfotignum sp. | reverse complement strand
GGCGGGGCACCTTGCTGACGGACCGTCGGAGCCACGCCGTGGATTCCGATCCGGCGGCAAGGTGCCCCGCCGGGGGCGGCACTCTTCCGAAGCGGTTCTCTCTGCCCGGATGACCGGATAAACCCGTTGCAAGTTTCATGGGATCTGTGGTATTTAATACTGTTATGAAACAATATGTCATAGACGGGCTGAGGCCCCAGGATCATGACCGGTTGAAGACATACCTGGATGAAAATGTTCAGGCGGCCGGTATTGTGGGAATCTACTGGCTGCCTCTGGATGACAGCGTGCTCACGCAGGTGCAGCTCAAGCACCGGGACTGCGGGCCTCACGTATTTGCCCTGAAACTGGAACGGAATTGTCTGGCCTGCGAGCTGCTGGTCAGAACACGAAAACATATTCAGTGCGACTGCATGGCCTATGCCAATCAGGACCAGCGGAACTGGTTGATGGATCAGACCGATGCCATTCTTGAAAACCTGGGCATTCGCATTTAAAAATACATTGGAAAACAGATGCTTAAATTAATACCACTGGGCGGGCTGGGAGAAATCGGCCTGAACATGATGGTGGTGGAATATGATGATGCCATGTTCATTATCGATGCCGGCCTCATGTTTCCGGAAGATTATATGCTGGGGGTGGATATCGTCATCCCGGCCATGGACTATATCCGGGAACACTGCAAAAAAATTCACGGGATCATCATCACCCATGCCCATGAAGACCATATCGGGGCCCTGCCTTATCTGTTGAAGGAAATCCGGATTCCGGTCTACGGTACCGCCTTTACCCTGGAAATTGTCAGAAACAAGCTGGTGGAATTTGAACTCAACACCCGTGTGGATCTCAACGTGGTCAGTCCGGGAGAGACCCTGGCCATGGATCCGTTTGAAATCGAGTTCATCCGGGTGAGTCATTCCACCATTGAAGGCGTGGGCCTGGCCATCCAGACCCCGGAAGGGGTGGTGATTCATACCGGGGATTTTCGGATCAGTCATAACACGGATCCCTTGAAGAACACGGACCTGTCATCCTTTGCCCGATACGGGGAAAAAGGGGTTCTGGCATTGCTTTCCGACTCCACCAATGTGGAGGTGGAAGGGTATACCATGTCTGAACAGGAAGTGGCCAAGAATCTGGGAAAAGTGATTTTTGTGGCCCGGGGCCGGGTGATTGTGACCTTGTTTGCCTCCAATGTGTTCCGGATCCAGCAGGTGATCGATATTGCCGTGAAAAACGGGCGCAAAGTGGTGTTCAACGGCCGGTCCATGGAACAGATCGTTGCCGTGGCGGTTAAGCTGGGCCATATCCTTACAACAGGAACCCAAGGCGAACCGACGTCCGCGCTGGTACGGATGGCATCGGGGGTCCACAAGCATATCCGCATCAAAAAAGGGGACAATGTGATCCTGTCCTCCAAGCATATTCCCGGCAATGAAAAAGCCATCGCCAACATCATCAACAAGCTGTATCGCCGGGGCGCGGACGTGTTTTATTCCAAATCCGCTGACATTCATGCGTCCGGTCATGCCCATCAGGAAGAACTCAAGCTCATGCTGACCCTGACCAAGCCCGACTATTTCATTCCCATCCACGGTGAATACCGGCATCTGGTGATTCATGCCCGGCTGGCGGAAAAAATGGGAATTCCCAGGGAGCATGTGCTGGTGGCGGAAGACGGACAGGTGATCGAATTTGATCACAATGGCGGGCGGATCCAAGGTCAGGTGCCCACCGGCCGGATCATGGTGGACGGCAAAGGCATCGGCGATGTGGGCCGGAGCGTTCTCAAGGAACGGCGGGAGTTGTCCGAGGGCGGCCTGGTGGTGGTGACCATGATCATTGATGAGGAAACCGGGGTGGTGCTGTACGGCCCGGAACTGATTTCCAAAGGATTTGTGTTTGATTCCGCCACCGGACACCTGGTGGATGATGCCCAGTGCGTGATTCTGGAGATTGTTGAAGAAATTGAAGCGGGAATGGATTCCCGGGTGGAACTGATCCGCACCCGTCTCAAAAAAGCGCTGAAACAATATTTTTCTTATACCATCAACCGCAAACCGCTCATTGTGCCCGTCATCATTGAAGTATGAGAAAAGAACTGATCTCACTGCTGCTGCTGTTTTTAATCATTTTTTTCGCAGTCAGCCTGTTTTCCTTTCATGCCCAGGATCCGGCAGTCGGCAATGATGCCCTGACCGCTCCCGGAACCATTCACAACCTGTTCGGGCTGGTGGGTGCCCATGTGGCCGGGTTTTTTATCTTTTTGTTCGGTGTGGGCGCTTTCTGGATTCCGGTGATTTTATCGTTGATCTCTTTGTGGTATATCAAGGAAAAATCCTTTCGGGTCATGTGGCTGACCCCGGCGGGCGGAATTATTCTGATGATCTGTACCGGGGCCGGTTTTTTTCTGTTCAAAGATGCATATGCGTTTTCCGGGACCCTGGTGCCGGCCGGCGGATGGATCGGCAGCAAGGTGACCGGGTTTCTTCTGACCTATGCCAATTCTTTCGGATGCATGATCATTCTGGTGTTTTTTGCCGTCATCGGATTTATTTTCGCCACCGGTATTTCCATGGTCACGCTGGGCAGAATGATATATCAGAAGACCACGGTTTTTGCGGCTGTCATCATCCGGGAATTGAAAAGAATCTTTGGTTCTCTGGGACAGGGGATCGAACAGATGAAATCCCGATGGAACGCCTACCGCATGGAACGGGCGGATTATTCAATGACCATTGACACGCCAAGGGCGCTGATCCAGAATCACTCGCAAACCGATTCTTTGCAATTGGAAGCGGATCTGCCGCATTCCGGCGGGGCAAAGTCAAATGATACCCAGGCGTTAGAAGAAAATGAAACCATTGACATGGATGATGTGTTTTCTCCGACCATTGTGGCCCCCCAGGTAGATACGGCAGAATATGTGCCGGACAGCGGGCTGGGGGATATCCGGCAGCCGGAAGCGTTCAAGCTGCCGTCCGTCAATTTTCTGGAAGAAAAAGTCAAGATCCGGCGGGAAATCGATACCGACAAACTGCAGCAAAAGGCCCGGATCCTGGAAACCAAGCTCAATGATTTCAATGTCAAGGGCGAAGTGGTGGAGATCCTGCCGGGACCTGTGATCACCACATTTGAATACCGGCCCGCACCGGGGATCAAGCTGTCGAAAATCACCGGACTTTCCGATGATCTGGCCCTGGCATTGAGTGCGGTGAGCATCCGGATCGTGGCTCCGATTCCGGGGCGGGATGTGGTGGGCATTGAAATCCCCAATGAAGAACGGGAAATGGTGAAACTCCGGGAAATGATTGCATCCAAGGATTTCATCCAGTCGGATTCCATGCTCACCCTGGGGTTGGGCAAGGACCTCATGGGACGGCCGGTGATCACCAAGATGGACAAAATGCCCCATCTGCTCATTGCCGGTGCCACGGGCACCGGTAAAAGCGTGGGTCTCAACGCCATGATCATCAGTCTGCTGTACAAGGCGACCCCGGATGATGTCAAGTTCATCATGATCGATCCCAAACGCATCGAACTTTCAGTCTACAATGACATTCCCCATCTGATCTCCCCGGTGGTCACGGACATGAAAAAAGCCACCAACGCCCTTTTCTGGGCCGTGAAAGAGATGGAGCGGCGGTATGAGCTGCTGGAGGAAAACGGACTGCGGAACCTGGCCCAGTACAATGACATGGTCCGGGAAAAAAACCGATCCCGGACCGACCGCACAATGGATGACCCGGAACACGAGACCGGTGACGATCTGCCGGCTTCAGAGCCGCTGCCTTATATCGTGGTGATTGTGGATGAGCTGTCGGATCTGATGATGGTGGCGTCCAAGGATGTGGAGTTTGCTTTGACAAGGCTGGCCCAGATGGCCCGGGCCGCCGGCATTCATATCATCATCGCCACCCAGCGGCCGTCCGCGGACGTGCTCACCGGCACCATCAAGGCCAATTTTCCCACCCGGATCTCTTTCCAGGTTTCCTCCAAGATCGACGGCCGGATCATCATGGACCAGGGCGGAGCTGAAAGCCTTTTAGGGAACGGGGACATGTTGTTCTGCCCGCCCGGGACCGGCAAACTCATGCGGATTCAGGGCGCCTATATCTCTGAAAAGGAAATTGCCAAAATCACCGGTTTTCTCAAAGAGCAGCGCACCCCGGAATATGATGAAAACGTCACCAAAGGAGATGACGAGGAAGAGGTCCGGGAATTTGATGAAGCCGATTATGATGAAAAATACGACGAAGCTGTGGCCGTGGTCACCCAGTCCGGCCAGGCCTCCATCTCTTATGTGCAAAGACGGCTTCGCATTGGATATAACCGGGCGGCCCGTCTCATTGAAATCATGGAGCATGAAGGGATTATCGGCCCCCAGATCGGCACCAAACCCAGAGAGATCCTGGTGAAAAATTATGACGAAGATGGATTTTGATTTTCTGCACACCGTCAAAGGATTTATGGCGGATGAAGAAATGGTCCGGCTTCATGACCTGGCCCTGGATGCCGCACCCAGGGGTCCCATTCTGGAGATCGGTTCCTATTGCGGTCTTTCCGCTGCGGTGATCGGTGCCGCCTGCAAACAGACCCGCAGCACACTTTTTTCCATTGATCACCATACCGGATCGGAAGAACAGCAGCCCGGAGAGCAATATTTTGATCCGGACCTGTATGACAAAATCATGGGACGCATCAATACGCTGCCTTTTTTCTTAAAAACCATTGAAAGCGCCGGTCTTTCGGAGTATGTGGTTCCCATGGTCTGCGCATCCGCTGTGGCCGGCAGGATGTGGCGCACCCCTGTCTCCATGGTGTTTATCGACGGGGGACATTCCTTTGTTACGGTGTATCAGGATTTTCTGACCTGGTCTCCCCATGTCATGGCCAACGGGTTTCTGGTTTTTCACGATATTTTTCTGGATCCGGCCCAGGGCGGACAGGCTCCCAGACAGGTCTATGACATTGCCCTGCAGACCGGCGATTATATTGAGCTTCCCATGACAAACACCCTGGGAGTGTTACAGCAGAAACCGGTGTGATAAAGAAAAATCATACCCGGTCAGATGCTTGTTTCCTGAAATACAGCACCAGGCTTTTTCCCAGCACAGGATTGAACAGTCGATCCAGAAACCGGGTCATTTTCGGTTTTTTCATCATATCCCACACCAGCAGGCGGTGATACAGGTTCACCAGAAACGCATCGGTCCGGTCCACACCCACCAGGCATTTGAGCCACCAGTAAGGGGTGTGGAGGCTGTGGGCAAAATGGGCCCCTAAAAATGTCATTTGGTTGTCCGTGATTTTTTTTATCAGATCTTTTTTGCGGTAGATCCGCACATGTCCCATGTCTGCGGCGGTATAGTCCTCCGACAGATGCCAGCAGATTTTTTCAGGATAGAACCGGGGCACACTGACCGCCAGGATCCGGCCGGGTTTTAGAATCCTTACCAGTTCAGATATCGCAGTCTCATCATCCGGGATATGTTCCAGTACTTCAGAACAGATCACCGCATCCATGCACGCCTGTTTGAACGGCAGGCGGGTGACATCCATGCAAGACAGATCGAACCGGGCGCAGGACAGATCGTTCAGTGCCTGGTGAAATGCCAGTTTTTCCAGGGTGGTCTTGAGATTGTCATATCCGTAATCCGCCCCGATACACACGGTGCTGTCCGTCCGGCAGGCGGTGACCATATGCCGGCCCTCTCCGCATCCCATATCCAGGATCCGGTCTCCGGGGCGGATATCGAGCCGGTCAAAATCAATGGTAATCATGGATGATGTCTCTGTATGCCTGAACGGTTTTTTTGGCCGTGGCTTCCCATGTGAAATGGGCCATCACCCGGTCGTACCCTTTCCGGGCCAGGGTTTCCCGCCGGGCTGGATCATCTAAAAGCTTGAGAATGGCTGTTTCCAGGGCCGCACTGTCCCCCGGGGGAACCAGCTCGGCGGCATCTCCGGCCACTTCCGGCAATGCACCGCCCGTGGTACAGATCACCGGGATCCGGCAGGCCATGGCTTCTCCCACCGGCAGTCCGAATCCTTCATACAATGAAGGCACCACCGCCAAGGTGGCTTTGGCATATTCCAGGCAAAACCGGGTCTGGCTGATACGCCCGGTAAACTCAATATAGGGTGCCAGATCCAGCTGCCGGATGAGCCGCTCAACCCCGCCGTTTTTTTTGGGGGAACCGATCACCACCAGGGAGATCCGTCTTTTTTTGACAATGTTTTTCACGGCATAAAGCAGGTGATACAAGCCTTTGAGCGGGGTGTCCGCCGAATTGGTCACAATAATCCGGTTGTTGATTTTTTTCACGGTATCCAGGGGATGAAAACTGGTGGTATCGATGCCGTTGGGAATGATGGAAAACCGGTTTTCCGGAATGGAGAATTCCTTTGAAATATCCTGTTTGGATACAGTGGAAACCGTCAGAATTCGGGGCAGTTTCCGGGCCACTTTTTTTTGCATGTGGATAAAGGAATACCATCTCAAGGCTTTGAGTTTTTTGTAAAAAGACCGGGTGGCTTTTACGGCCAGCCGCCGATCCACGGTCATGGGGTGATGGATGGTGGCGGTGACCGGCACTTTTTTCATCAAAGACAGCAGGCCATAGGACAAACTCTGGTTGTCATGAATGATGTCATACCGGGATTCTCTGCCTTTCAAGTGACGCACCACCCGCTTGCCGAAGGTCCAGGGTTCCGGATACCCCATGGTGCAGACATCCAGCCATTCCATCAGATTGATCCAGTCGGAGAGCTCGGCAAGGCTGGGGGTACGGAACAGATCGTCGGGGTTGTATAGGTCCAGGGTCCGGAGCATGGTCAGCCCGGTGTGCCCGTTGAGCTGGGGATCCGGAGGTCCGGCAATGACCTCCACCTGATGCCCTAAATCTGACAACGCCCGGCTCAAGTGACGGATATACACCCCTTGGCCGCCGCAATGGGGGTTGCTCCGATAGGACAGTAGCGCTATTTTAAGTGAAGAGTTCATCAAAGAAGTGTTTGGTGCGCCCGGCTGGAATCGAACCAGCGATTTTCAGCTTCGGAGGCTGACGTCTTATCCACTGGACTACGGGCGCATGGAAAAAACAGAAGTGAATATAGCAGATTGTCAAAAAAAATCCAGATCAAATTTTTCCTTGGCCTCGCCGGCAACGTATAAAGACCCGGCAATACATACGGCATCTTGTTTGCAAGTGTTTGAAATTGCGTATGATACAGCATCCGATACTGATTCGATCACCTGGATTTGTCCGTTGAAAATTTTTTTAGCCGCCGCGTTAAGCACAGCCGTCGGCAGGCTTCGGTCGATTTTTGCCCGGGTAATGATCACCCGGTGGGCCACGGAAAGCAGATGCCTGAGCATGGCTTCATAGGGTTTGTCATCCAGAATACCGATGACCAGGGTCAGTTTTCTGCCGGCCAGGGTGGATGACAGATATCTGGCCAGCACCTGGGCTGCCTTTAAATTATGGGCCCCATCTAAAATGACCAGCGGTTGCTGCTGAATCACCTCCAGCCGTCCGGGCCATCGGGTACCGGCCAGGCCCTGTTTGACAAGGTCAGGCGTCAGTTGATACCGGGAATCATTTTCTTTGTGGCGGTCA
>CALGAJ010000139.1 GCA_937951975.1 uncultured Desulfotignum sp. | reverse complement strand
CAGCACCCTTGAAATTTAAATGCTTTTGATCATAACGCCAATGACATGACCTACAAATAGGAACATAGTCATTTGTGTCATGATATCTGCCAGACAAGTTGGCGTAGTCATACGCTTTTTTGGGGTCGGTTTCGCCACAAACGGAACACTGTCCGGGTTTTCCGAATTTTGTGTAAAGTCGCCTGTGAAATGCCTTTATGCTGGCAGAATCCCCCTTCCACATATGATTGTTTTTTCCTACCTGGTTTCTTTTTGAAGCCTTTCTTGCGCTCACTCCATATCTCTTCATGGCCTTGTAAATTGTTTTTTGGGAAACATTAAGCGATGCCGCGACTTCTGCTTGAGAATGTCCTGATATATAAAGGCTCTTCATCTTTTCAATATCAATCTCTGGTGCTTGGCTGTTTGCCTTGCAAAACAATGAACAGAACTTTGGGTCTTTATTGTATGACTTAAAACGCTTACCACACTGCTTACACTTATAAATATGCCTCATACCGCCTCCCCATACGCCCACTCATACGGATCATGGTCCCGCCGGTCATGGACCATTTCCCAATCCTCCCGCTCGTATTTCGGGCAGTCTCCGCAGTGGAGAAACGCCCTATCGTTGTCCGGCAAACAGGCGATCCGGTGGCGGCACCAGTATTCAGTGACCAGCTTTTCGGGCTTCTTGATCCGCTTTCCTGCCTGATAGTAGACAGGTTGATTCGGCTCTTCTTTTCTCGCCCGTTTCTCCGCACGGTGGTGTATGCTGCATTGCCTGCAGTATTTCCCGGCCAGCATCCGGCGCGACGTGTCAACATGACCGCAATCGGCGCAGGCCCTGATATGCTGCTCGTAAAGCGCGGATTCTGTGCGGCAGTGGGGGCAGACGGTCAGCTTTTTATTTTTGCCGTTCACCCTCAGATAGACGATGTGGGGCAGCTCGGTGGTGAGGCAGCCGCATTTGAATTGGCGGTAGACTGTGCCGGGGGTCATGGTTGCACCTCCCTCCACGCTATGGCTTTGTCGTCCAGATACCGATCGCTCCCGCCCTTGCCCATCATGACCCCATGAAACGGGACCCGATGTCTTATCAACCATGACACCATGTCCGGCGCGTTTTCCCACCATCTGGCGGTCCAGACAATGATGATATGGCCGGACATGTATTTATCCCGGACCCAGTTAATGATTTCATGGACCGGGCCGGGGTCATTGGTGTATTCGCCTGTGGTCAGGGTGCCGTCGAAATCGACGTTGATGACCTGGCGGTTTGGGTTTTCCTGGTAATTCATGCGGTGGCCCCCATTGGCAGTTCCATCTGTTCTGATTTCGGCGCATCTATTGTTTTCAGGTTTTTTATTGCCTGTTTGTAATAAGATGGCTTCAGCTCAATCCCTATGCCCTTTCTCCCGAGCTTCACTGCCCCGTAAACTTCTGACCCAACCCCCATGAACGGGGTCAATACTTTTTCGCCTGGGTTTGACCACAAAACACATGCCCTCTCGATCACGTCGAGCTGTAAGGGGTGGACATGTTTTTCATCTTCTTCATCCCTGGCCTGTTTGAACGGGAGAACATTTTCCAGTCTGATATCATCCCAAAAGCTCGATGCGTAATGCCGCCAAATCCAATGAGAAAACCGATTTTCTGTTTGCTTGCCGTCCCACCCTCGGTATTTATAAAGCTCTTGCGGGATTTCTCGCTCACCGGCATATTCTGTAAGCCCCACAGGATGGACAACAGGGACAGGGTTCTCTCCTTTTTTGCGGAACGGAATCAAATAATCAGAAGCGGCGACACAGGTTTTTGTGCTGTCTTGAACAATCTGGATGTGTGCCAAAGACTTTGACATGGTTCTGTTTCTGACCCCGAGGGGTTCTTTCCATATGCTTATCCGAGGCGTGTACTCAAATCCGTGTTTTTCGTGCAACCGGATAATATCGCCCGGGAAATCATCATACCCGCAGATATTCGCCCCGTCGCGCGGGGTGTCCATGCAATGAACGGCCGTGATCCTGCCGGGCATGGTGATTCTGGCAATCTCCTTTACCACATACTCATAATGCTTGAAAAAATCGGCGTAATCCTTGCAGTTTGACAGGTCCCTTTCGGACGACGAATAGTGATACATCCCCCTGAACGGCGGGGAGTATATCGACAGATGTATTGACTCTGCCGGGATCTCCTGTAAAAGCGGGATGCAGTCAGAATTGTAAACCGCGTACCTTTCTGTGATTTCCTGATCTATAACCATGCTGGCAGTACCTCCTGTTTGTTAAATTTAAATTCCGAATCAAACCGTTTTGGGTCGTTCATTACCTTGACAAGCGCATCAAACATCTTGTCAGCCGCCTTGGATTTTTGTTGAAGGTTTTTTAAAACCGAATCCATGCCCGGTGTTGTGACAATATCGACAACCACATCTTTAGTCTGCCCAAATCGCCAGAAACGCCGTACCGATTGATAATATTGTTCATAAGAGTGGGACGGGAACATGGTGGTGTGGGCGCAATGTTGCCAATTTAAACCGAATCCGCCAATCTTGGGCTTTGTGATAAGCCCCTGGATATCGCCAGACTGAAACGCCTTGAACCGATCTTCTTTTTCTTCTGGTGAGTGTTTCCCTGCAACCTGGACCGCACCCGGAATAATTTGCTCCAGAAGATCACCCTCCGGGTTTGTGTTGCACCAGCAGACAAACGGCTCTTTGTGGTTGACCAGCTCGGCGACACGTTCACATCGCTCTTTGGTGGTTTCCTTCAACTCTTGCCGCTGTTCTTTCAAGCCGATGGCGGGGGACGGAAACATTTCGCCGGGGCGGGGCTTTGTGGCATCAACCATGTGCTGCTTTTCAATGAGATTTGGCAAAACAAACGGCCCATCATTATATCCGATGTCTGATGGTTTCCTGATAGCTCTTGCCCAGGATGACACAAACCGCCAAAAATGAGGCTCGGCATGTTTTTTGAACACCCATTGCAGCTTTTTGCCGTAATGCCTGCCCACTTTTGTATTGTTCTGGTCGTTTTTGAAATAGTGGTTCAGCATGTCCATGAACCCCATAACACCGAGCGCTTCGCAGGAGTTTCCAAGCTCCGGGTAATCGTTTGGTGCGGCCGTGGCGGTAGCCAACAGACGATAGGGCATTTTTTTAATGAAGTGGATTACCTGATCCTTGATTTTTCCGTCAAAGTTCTTCAGGATGCTGGACTCATCGCATACCAGTCCGACAAAATCAGATGGGTTAAAAAGGTGAAGTTTTTCATAGTTGGTGACAACGATTTTCGCCGGCAACTCACCGTTTCTGGATTGCTGGCATTCAATGCCGAATTTTTCACCCTCTGAAACAATCTGGTAAGAGACGGCCAGTGGTGTCAAGATCAGCACCCTGCCGTTAATGTGACGGACCACGTTTTCAGCCCAGGTCAAAAATTGCGGAGTCTTGCCGAGGCCACAATCCTCAAACAATGCCCCCCGCCCTGTTTCAATGGCCCATTGGGTCAGTTCTCCCTGGAAGTCAAAAAGAAAATCGGGGATGAAGGACGGCTTGAAACCTTTGTTCATTTTCAAATGACGGCGGGATTCGATAAACTCAGAATACTCCATCACCGCCCCCTCAACGCAACCGTCCACCCCCTGGCAACACTGGCTTGCCGGGCAATGGCTTCAGATTCGTGGTTTAAAAGTGGATAGTCGGATTCAACCGGCGGTAAATGCAGAAAACCCGCCATGGACCTGGAACGGTCCCTGTCGGGTCTGGTGTGTTGTGCAGATTGTCTTGCCATCGTGGCCTCCTTGTTTTTGTTGATGTTAAGGCCACCTTATACCCCGAAAAAACCCATGTCAATATTTTTTTTAAATTTTTTCTTGACAGGCAAAAAACATAGGTATAAGGTGGTTTTAAAAAAAGGAGATTGTCATGAAGGTAAAAGAATTGATAAAAGATTTTGAGAGTGAGCGCAGACCGTATGTGGCCGCTGCCGCTTTTTTGGGCATCCACCCCCGGACTATATCGGTGTGGGAAGAAACAAAGGACGGGGAGGTGCCGGCGCAATGGGCGGCGCTGTACCGGGAAAAGAAACAAAAGGAGGTTGAAGCATGAAACTCGCAGGAATCTTTTTTGTAATTGGTCTAATTCTGGCAGGATCTGGCGGCCCCTGGTTCCCACACCCAAACATCGCCGGGGTGATCATCTTCTCCCTGTCGCCGGTGCTGGCGTGGCGGGCGGAGAGGAGGTTGGGATGATCCAGAAAACGATCAGATTAGAAATTAATTTGCCGATTCGCGCAGAAATAACCCCTCACACTGATGTGGACTTGGATTTCAGTACAGAGGCAGCAATCCAGGCCGTTAAGAACGCAATCAATAAAAACGCCGATTATTTGAGGCTTTTTATGTTGGCTGAATCTGAAAAAGATGGGCGTGAACGGCGAGAGGATAGAATCATTGAAGAGTGTTTAATGGGAAGACGCTAATTGTCACACCTGCCCGGAATGGGTCCGGGCATAACTGATAGAAAGGAAAGTATCATGAAAGAAATTTGTCAGAAGTTTATGGAAGCCAAAGCCCGTGAAGCTGCGGCTAAAGAGGAGAGGTTAAGGGTTGAGGCTGAATTGCTGGCCGCTATCAAGCCCGAAAAACTGGAAGGTACAGAAACACGTGCAACAGATGGTTTCAAGGTGTCTGTCACCACAAAATTGTCAAGATCATTGGATTATGAAAAGTACCGGTCTATGGATCTGCCCGAAAACATGGCGTTTGTTGATCTGAAGCCGGCCATTAATCTGAAAAATCTCAGGATGATCGAGCGGCTTGACCCTGCACTGGTAGCGCAGTGCGTCACAACGAAACCGGCCAAGCCGTCGATCAAAATCGAGGAGGTGGCATGATGGATCTAAAATCTCTGATAAAATCAAAAGCAGAATCACGTCCTCCCCGCATTGTTGTACATGGCATCCATGGTGTGGGCAAGTCTTATTTTGCCAGCAATGCGCCTGATCCAATATTCCTGATTACAGAAGATGGGTTGACCAACATCGAGGTTGACCACTTCCCGCTGGCAAAGTCCCTGGATGAAGTTTGGCAGTACATGGGCGCAATTATCGAGCAGGACCACCAGTACAAAACATTCGTGATCGACACGCTGGACTGGCTGGAAAAGCTGATCTTTGCCAAGGTGTGCCAAGATAAGAATGTGGATACACCGGAGGATATAGGCTATGGAAAAGCCTATGTATTTGCAATGAAGCATTGGGAAAAGTTCTTGAAAGGTTTGAACAAAATCCGGGAAAAAGGCATTGCCATTATCCTTTTGGCGCACAATGAAATCAAGACCTTCAATCCGCCTGACAACGATCCTTACGATAGATATCAAATCAAACTCCACCGTCATGCAGCCACAGCTATTGAAGAGTGGGCAGACGCGGTCTTGTTTGCCAATTTCCGCACCGTTGTGACCAAAGACAAGGCAACTCAGAAAGCCAAAGCGGTTGGATCTGGCGAGAGAGTTCTTTATTCATCCAACCGTCCGGCATGGAGAGCAAAGTCAAGGTATCCGATCCCTGATGAAATCCCGTTGGATTTTGGTGAGCTTATGAAGGCGATTAAAGGTGTAAACAACAACGCAAATGAAGAAAGGAAGGTGGCATAATGGCAAATCTCAACGGAATCCAGATGGATGCAAATGTTCAAGAGTCAACTGGCGAGTTCACGGTCATCCCGGCTGGTAAATATCGCGCCTGCCTGGTGTCTGATCAGCTCAGGGACAACAGCGCGGGAACCGGAAAAATCCTGGAAGTCAAGATCCAGATCATGGAGGGGCAGTTTGCCGGTGAAGTGTTGACCGATTATATCAACATCACGAACGCAAGCCCGAAGGCCCAGGCCATCGGGCAGGGAACCTTGAAGCGAATTTGTAACCTGTGCGGCGTGCCGTATCCCCCGCAGGACACCGCCGGGTTGATGGGCAAGCCCTTGGGCATTGATGTTAAGGTGGAGAAGTTCACCAGCAACACCACGGGAAAAGAGCTTGATTCCAACAAGATCCGGGCCTACGGCCCCGTGCCGACTCAGCAGACACAACCCACAACACAGCAGGCCGCACCCGTCCAGAACGCAAGCGGCTGGTAATCAAGATGGCCGCTCCGCTTGGAGATCGGGGCGGCCTTTCTTTTAATCTGCGGTGTTGGGAGGTGTGTAATGGATATCAAGCCGATTGAAACAGTATATAACGGATATAGGTTCAGGAGCAGACTGGAGGCTCGCTGGGCAGTGTTCTTTGATGAATTGGGAATTAAGTATGAGTATGAGCCGGAGGGATTTGATTTAGGTGAGCATGGGTGGTATCTGCCGGATTTTTGGTTGCCGGATGTTGGAATATGGGTTGAGATTAAAGGTGGTTTCCCGCTTCAAAGTGAACAAAATAAAGCAAAAAGGCTATCCATCTGTTGTGAAACGCCTGTTTGTGTGCTTTTTGGCGGTATCCCGAAATGCAACGACGCATATGCAGATGTAGATGACTATATGTTGGTATTTACCCCAACAGATGGTGACGAATGGGAAGGGTGGACAAAACAGGCAGGTGGTCACATCGACATGGTTATATCAAACAGGTCAACAACAAACGTTTTTGTTGAGTGTGATGTTTGCGATGACCCTTCAGTCATGGAAAACACGTATATCGGCATGAAGAATGAAGGTTGCCCAAAATCAGAAAACACTTGTCAAAAATTTAGATACCGTCATCCATACAGGGCGCTTCAAGCCGCCCGTCAAGCCCGATTTGAACATGGTCAGGTTGGTTCACCAAAAAGGTGGGCCATATGACAAACATCGCTGAATTAATCAACGAAATATCTACGGTCAGGGCACTGGATATATTTTATGAGGCAAGACGGACGCCTCGAAGACGGTTGGGCCTGTCACAGATCGGTCATAAATGTGGCCGGTATCTCTGGTACAAGCATCGCTGTCACCTTGAAAAGCCGCCGGAAGGCAGGGTGTTGAGACTTTTTGAGTTGGGCAACATCATTGAGGACCATATTGCTATGGACTTAGCCCATATTGGCGTGTCTATCACCCATCGCCAATATCCGGTCAAGTTCACCCTGGATGGTGTCACGCTGCACGGCAGCATTGACGGTATTGCTACCGGGCTGATCGAGTCGTCACAGCCGCATCTTTGGGAGTGCAAGACCATGAACGATAAGGGCTTTGCCAAACTACTCAAAGACGGTTACGAGGCATACAACGAACAATACAAGGCCCAGGTCCACGCCTATATGCTGGGCCTGAAGCTAAACCGAGCGTTTGTCACGGTCTACAATAAAAATACATCTGCATTATATCAGGAGCGCATCGCACTGAAAAGAGACTGGATCATCGACAGACTGTCCGATGTTTTCAGAATCATCGCCATGGAGTCTGAGCCTGAACGGGCCTGCCCACGGGCAGACTGGTGGGAGGCCAAATGGTGTCCATTTTATGAGGAGTGTTTCCAATGCCTGTAAAACGCACCGAGGCGATGATCCAAAAGGCCATCATGGATTATTTAACGGTTGTCTCTAAACAGGTGCCGCTTTACTTCTTCCGGGCCGGGTCCGGTGCTGTCAAGACTCAGCAGGGCCGGTACTTCAAAACCGGCAAGCCGGGTGTTCCGGATGTGATTGTGTGCTTGAAAGATGGTCGATTCGTGGGTTTTGAGGTGAAGACGGAAAAGGGCCGCCAATCCCAGGCACAAAAACGGGCAGAAAAAGACATCCAGTGGGCTGGTGGTGAGTATTATGTGGTCCGGTCGGTGGATGATGTGCGGAAGGTGGTGGAGGCATGATTGATGCCAGAGACTACCAGGCCTGTGCGCTGGATAAAATATATGCGGATCTTCAGGTTAAACAAAACGTATTGCTTCAAGGCATGATGGGCAGCGGCAAGACCTTCATGGCGGTCCGCCTGATCCAACGGTTATATAATGAGGTTTCGGGTATGCGGTTCCTGGTGCTGATGCACAAGCAGGAATTGTGTGAACAGTTTTTCAATTCATTCCAGAAGTTCACCGGCCTGCCGTTTACGGAAATCGGGTTGTGCTGTGCCGGTTTGGGCGAAAAGACTATTGACCGGCCCGTTACCATCGCCACGATTCAGACCTTTGTCAACGTCATGCAGAAATATCCCGGCGCCGGCCTGACTGTCATCGATGAGGCCCACCGGATCGACATCAACAGTGACACGCAATACAAGCAGGTGATTGATTATCTGAGATTGCAACGGCCAAGTTGCCGGATTTTAGGCATCACTGCAACTCCGGCGAGGTTGGGCCATGGCTACATTTACGGCCATATGTGCAAGCCCGGAAACGTCAACCTGTTTGACGAAATATCCCATAAAATCACATATGACGAATTGAAGCGTGACGGGTTTCTGGTGCCGCTCAAGGGTGTTGTGGCGAATCACGAAACTCTTGAAACGGACCTGGCCGGTGTCTCAACCAACGGCGACTACGTTCTGGACCAGTTGGGCGAGATCATGAGCCGGGAGATTCACCTTGAAACGGCGGTTGAGGCCATTGACCAATATTGCGCCGGATATAGGCGGGTGTGTGTGTTTTGCTGCACCATCGACCATGCTGAAAAGCTTCATGCCTTGTTAGGAGAACGGTCAGCCATCGTTCACAGCAGACTGTCATCCCTTGACCGTGCCGCCAATATGCGGTTGTGGGAAACCGGACAAAAACCAATCATGACATCCGTGAATATCCTGACCGAAGGGTTTGACATGCCGGTGCTGGATTGCCTGGTGTTTGCAAGGCCCACGTTGAGCAGCAGCCTGTTTTTGCAGGCCGTGGGCAGAGTATTGCGGACCCATCCCGGGAAAGACCATGGATTTCTGGTGGACCTGACCGACAACACCGCCCGGTTTGGCACGGATCTGGACAATATCAAGGTGACGGTGCCGAAAGTGGTAGCGGACGCAGAAGCAAAAGAACGCTCTATGTGGAAAATCTGCCCGGAGTGTGATGCGGAAGTCCATGTGGCCCTGCGGGAGTGTTCGGAGTGCGGTTTTGTCTGGCCCGAAACCGAATGTGTTGTGGCTGAAGCTATGCCTCAGATGAAGTCGGTTGTTTTTGAGAAGTCACCGCCTGTCTGGAAGGATGTTGTCGAGTGGGAACCATCCACCCATGAGAGCAAGAAAAACGGCAAGACCTTGGGCCGGATCGACTATTTTTACCATGCCACGGATTACAAGCGGGAGCGCGTTTCCATGTTCCTGTGTTTCGCGGATCAATATTCCGGGTATGCTGTAACTATGTCACAGCAGAAATGGTCCCAGGTATCTGATGGAGATTTCCCGGAAAGCATAGACGAGTTTGGAGAACGGCGATTGTTTGTGCCGGTTCGGGTGCTGGTGGATCTGAACGGTAAATACCCGGACCTGGTGGAGGTGGAAGTGGATGAAAACCAGTTTCTTTATCCGGTCCCGGAATTTGAAGACGATGAAATCCCGTTTTAGGGGTGAGGTGGATATATGCAGCAGATAGTCAATGCCATGGCGGACTTCGGGTTGTCGGTTGAATCCCCAATGCCGGACGGTCAGATACACCGCTGCCACAGTGCCGCCAAAAACCGGCGCAACCGGGACGGGTGGTATCTGATTCACCGATATGGGGATCATCACTATGCAGTATTTGGGTGCTGGATCAGGAACGAAAAACGCAAGGCATCCACCAAGGAGTTGAACGGCGACAAAGCCGGGGCTGATAAGGCGTGGCGCATTTTGGAAGAACGCCATGCCGCCGCAGAGTTGGAGAGACTTGACCGGGCGAAGCGGATTGTTAAGCAATATCTGGAAAAATGGACCCAACCAGCAGACCCGCGTCACGATTATCTGGTTGATAAGGGTGTGGGTGTTTGGGGTGACCTGCGGGAGTGTAACCGGTGCCTAATCCTTCCGGTATTGAACGTTGCCGGGGTTGCCACCAGCTACCAGATGATACCGAGATCCGGCAAGCGGAAACGATTTCTGTATCAAGGCGTGGTCAAGGGCGGCTGCTATCCGATTCCGGGCGATGATTCGGTGACGGTATGTGTGTGCGAGGGATACGCCACAGGTGCAACGATCCGCGAGGCAACCGGGTTCAAGGTGTTAGTGGCCTTCAATGCCGGGAACATGGAAGCGGTAGCGCGGTTTGCCGGTCAGAAGTTTGAGGGCCGGGAGATATTGATCTGTGCGGATAATGACCACGGCACGGAGCGGGAGCGTGGTTTCAACCCGGGGTTGTTGGCCGCTAAGAAGATCCGGGATGGACTGGGACATGGTTATGTGTACCCAACAGATATCGAGGGTACGGATTTCAACGACATGGCCGCCGAGTGCGGACTTGATGCGGTGAGACAGGCGATATATGGCCGCCACGCTGTTGAGTGCATGAGCCAGGAAGATTGCTGTGAAATGAACGATTCCCTTGTGATTCCTACAAACCTAACATTTCCCGGATTGATCGGCCAGGGTCTTGATGCCCTGGAAGGCGATATTTTGCAGTACAGCCTCCCGGTGGTGCTGACCGTAATCAGCCGGGCCATCTCCGGGAAGGTTAGTCTCAACGGGGTTCATCCCAATGTATTTAACATTAAGGTAGGCGGAACATCGACAGGCAAAACCGCAACGGACAAGAAGTTTCTCCGGTGCCTGGATATTCCTGGATTTGTCAGCATGAACGATGCTGCCAGTGGGCCGGGGATATGGCGGGCAGTGTCTGAAAATCCTCACGGCATGGGATTTTTCGACGAGGTGAGCAGTATTTTTATCCGGCACACCAAGGGCGGTGTAGACATGACCGCAGAGGGCAAGATTAATACTATGCTGGACCTGTATAGCAGATCCGGCGAGGACTTCACAAAAGTTTTCGGGGATTCAAAAAACACGCTTCATATTAACAACCCCTGTGTTTCTATCATCGGAAACGCCACGCCAACCATTTTTGAGGCCATCCAGATCAAGGACTTTGAAACCGGCTTGATGCAGCGGTTTGATTTTTGGGTCTATGATGGAGATATCCAGGAAAAACCGTTGCTGATCGGATCGAGCTATTTCCAGAAAACCAAAGCATTTATCCGAGAATTGCAGCGGATCATGGACGCGCGGCCTGTTGAACCGGAACAGGAAACACTCGCCACGCTCATCAAGGGGTGTGTGGACCTTCCGGCAACCGATGAGGCGGTGGCAAGGATCAAAAAATACTCTAAAAACATTACTGTGGAGGCGAACAAGGCTGATTCTGAAGGAGAGACAGGGTTTATATCCAGGCGGTTTGATCTGGCCCTTAAATATGCCTTGATTCATCACGCAGCGGTACGGGGTGCCGATGGATTGTTCGATGCCGTTGACCTGGCGGATGTGGAATGGGGCATTCAGGTTGCCGAAATGATATCCGGGTGGAAACTCAATGTTTTGAGCGGTAAAGTGGTATCCGGTGATTTCCATCGGGATTGTGAGGTGTTTAAAGAGGCGATCAAGGCGGCGATCAAGGCGGGGAGAAATCCGTCTTTTTCCTATATGGCAACCAGGCGGCCAAGACTAAAAGATTGGCAAATAAAATATTCTGAAAGCGTTATCGGTGTCTTGAAAAAGCGCGGAGAGATAATTGTCAAAGAGGGCCGTGGCGGAGTGACACTGTATCAGTTACCAAAGAAATTTGAGCCAAAGCAATGATTGTTCAGTACAGCATATTGTTCAGCCGTTGGTACATTTTTAAAACGAATGTACCGAAAACCTTTGCTTTGGTACAAAATAAATTAAACAAATGTATCGAAAATGTACTAAGAGATGTACTGAAAAAATCCAATAAAATTAATAATATATATAAAAAAAATATATTTAGTACATTAGTACATATACTCCATATACATCTATTATTTCGTGGATGTGTGGGGGCGTGTGTAAGGGTGTACTGTACTTTTGTACTGAACGCAGAGAGAAGGTGACTATTTATGAAAAATGAACTGACGCTGGCAGCACTTAATCACGAAATCACAACCCTGCTGGCGGCCCATCCCGGAGGAAAGCGGATGTGGATGAGAGTCAACCCGGCCCTTGGAACTATCGTTCACACCGTGGTTGACCATGATGGCCGTCCGGTGTGTGAGACGCTGAGTGTTCAGCGGGCGGTGGATGCCTATAACGATCTTGGCAACGAAAGGAGCGTGGCATGAGCGAAGAACAGGCGGTCTATGGTGGCGGGAAATATTGCAGCAATTGCGGAGTCCCGGTAGACGGACTCTGTACCATGACCAGAGAAGAACAGGAGCACTGCATGGTTACACCGGGACGCCCGCACTGGCGCAAGCTGGCGACGGATCGAGAGAAGCTGAACGAGTTTCTTGAGGCAGGCGCGGCCAAATACGACCCAAAATCCCGGTATTACGACCAC
>CALGAJ010000138.1 GCA_937951975.1 uncultured Desulfotignum sp. | reverse complement strand
ACCGCCACCATGCACAGCCACCCCATACCCAGGTAAATCATCGTGGAAATCCAGCGGGGAAGATTCATCCAGAACAGCGTCAGGACGATTCCCAGGGCAGCGAATCCCCAGATGGTGCCGAACAGCGACCATCCCCAGGGTCCCCGCAGCGGAACCAGGCACAAAGGCGTATATGATCCGGCAATAACCACGAAAATCATGATATGGTCAATGCGGCGAAATACGGCCAATGTCTTTTCTGACAATTGCAGCCCATGGTAAAGAAAACTGGCTGTATACATGAATACCAGCGTCGTGCCGAAAACGGCAAAAGACACCACATGCCAGGCATCCGCCTCAATAGCCGCCATGACCACCATCAGCGTCAGGCCGGCAATGGATGCCAGACTGCCCGCCATATGGGACAGTGCGTTGACCGGCTCTCTGAATAATTTCAATGGATTTTTCATGCCGGCACTTTACGCTTTTTTTGTTCTGTCTTCAACTCTAATACCGTGTTTTACTGAATTTTTACCCGGACGGACCGGGGTATAACCAGAAATAACCGAAAAAAATCTTGATAATTTGCCGGGGTGTGTTAATAAATGGGATGTTAATTTCGTATTCACCCCACGATAATGTTGTAACCTTAAACCACAGGAGGAAAGGATTCATGAAATCACTTAAAATGGCTGTTGCGTGTATCAGCATTCTTGCCATGTCCGCTATGGCCATGGCCGGTACCCTGGATGATGTCAAAGCCAAGGGCTATGTTGATGTCGGTATCAACGGCAGCCTGTTCGGATTTGGCATGCCTGATGAAAAAGGAGAAATGAAAGGTCTGGATGTGGACACAGCCAAGGCCATTGCCGCAGCAGTATTCGGTGATGCATCCAAGGTCAAATTCACAGCCCTGACAGCGGTTCAGCGTCTGCCGGCCCTTCAGTCCAAAGAGATCGATGTACTGTGCAGAAACACCACCCAGACCCTGTCCAGAGAAACCCAGTCCGGCCTGAATTTCGTTCAGCCCAACTACTATGACGGCCAGGGGTTTCTGGTTCCCAAGGCTTTGGGCGTCAAAAGTGCCAAAGAGCTGGACGGTGCCACGGTATGTGTGCTTCCGGGTACGACCACGGAAATGAATGCTGCAGATTTTTTCCGGGCCAACAATATGAAATGGTCTCCCGTGGTCATTGAAAACACGGCCGAGCTGAACAAGGCGTTTTTTGCCGGCCGTTGCGATGCACTGACATCTGATCTGTCCCAGCTGGCAGGCAACCGGTCTGTGGCGCCCAATCCCGCGGATTATATGCTGCTGCCGGAAGTCATTTCCAAAGAACCCCTGGCTCCGGTGGTCCGGCACGGTGACGACCAGTGGTTCGACATTGTCAACTGGACCATGTTTGCGCTGATTGAAGCCGAAGAGCTGGGCATCACTTCCGAGAACGTGGATGAAATGCTTGATTCAGAGAATCCTTCAATCAAACGCTTTCTGGGAGTCACCCCCGGTATGGGCGAAATGCTGGGCCTGGATAACAAATGGGCCTACAACATTGTTAAACAGGTGGGCAACTACGGCGAAATCTTTGAAAGAAATGTCGGGCCCGACACCCCGCTTGCCATCCCCAGAGGTCTGAACGCCTTGTGGACCGATGGCGGCCTGATGTACGCGTCTCCCATCAGATAGACTTTTTTCTGATTAGAACCCCAAAATACACCTTCAAGATCGGGCGTCCCGGATCCAGTCATCCGGGACGCCCGACATCAGACCCCCCAATAACGGAAAGAACCATCTAAGCCATGACACCTTCTGAATCAGAACCCAAAGTGCCTTTCTGGCTGGATCCCGGAAAACGGGCGATCGGATTTCAAATCATCACCTGTCTGATGGTGGGCCTGCTTGCCTGGTATCTGGTGAACAACACTCTGGTCAACATGGAAAAACAGTCCATCGCCTCCGGCTTCGGTTTTCTGGAAAGAGAAGCCGCGTTTGAAATCGGTGAAAGTCTGATCGAGTATTCCGCGTCAGACACCTATGCCAAAGCCCTGTTCGTGGGTGTGCTCAATACCTTGAAAGTTTCTTTCATCGGAATTGTCCTGTGTTTGATCATCGGGCTGTTCATCGGTGTGGCCAGACTGTCCACCAACTGGCTGGTCAAAAAACTCGCCATGATCTATATTGAGGTGATGCAGAACATTCCGGTTTTGCTGCAGCTGTTTTTCTGGTATGCCCTGTTTTATGAAATGTTTCCCAGTCCCCGGCAGGCATTGAATCCCATGGCCGGACTGTTTCTGTGCAACCGGGGCGTGGCCCTGGCGGTACCGGCATCTCATCCCGCTTATTTTCAGATGTTCATTGCAATGATTTTAGGCCTTGCTTTGGGATTCGGTCTCAAACACTGGGTCAAAAAACGCAAATTTGCCACTGGACGGGATTTTCCGGTACTGTGGCCTTTTCTGGGCCTGTCTTTAGGGCTGCCGCTGCTGGTCTGGGTCCTGCACGGTGCGCCCATCCAGATGGATGTGCCGGAACTGAAAGGGTTCAACTTTCAGGGTGGTATCATGCTGTCACCGGAATTCTTTGCTTTGCTTTTAGGCCTTGTGATCTATACCTCCGCGTTTGTGGCTGAAGCTGTCAGAGCCGGGATCCAGGCGGTCAGCCGGGGTCAGACCGAGGCTGCCATGTCCATCGGTTTGAAGAAAAAACATATCCTGAATCTGGTGATCCTGCCCCAGGCATTGCGCGTCATTATACCCCCTTTGACCAGTCAGATGCTTAATTTGACCAAAAATTCCTCTCTGGCCATTGCCATCGGATATCCGGATTTCGTTTCCGTGGCCAATACCACCATCAACCAGACCGGGCAGTCCATCGAAGGCGTGGCTATGATCATGGCATGTTATTTGTTCTTCAGTGTTTCCACATCCATTTTCATGAACTGGTACAATAAAAAATCCAAACTGGTTGAAAGATAATTTCCATGGGTATTGTTGCCGTAGACAAAGAAGCCATCCGTAAAATGAAGCCTCCGGTAGTCCATCGGGGAGCGATCGGCTGGCTCAAAGACAATCTGTTCAACGGGGTATTCAACTCGATTCTGACCCTGGTGTTTTTAGCGTTTCTACTCAGGTTTGTGCCGCCTTTTATCAAATGGGCGTTCATCGATTCGGTCTGGTTCACCACGGGAGACGTCTGCAAGGAATGTCCCGGGGCCTGCTGGTCCGTGGTGTTGAAAAACCTGCGGTTCGTCATTTTTGGATTTTATCCCCATGACCTTCATTGGCGGCCGTTTGGTGCCATGCTTCTGCTGTTCACGCTGCTGTTTTTTTCCTATCACAAGCGGTTCTGGTCCAAAAAACTGGGGTATGCCTGGATCATCGGCCTGGTGGCCATGGGAATTCTGATGAAAGGCGGAATTTTCTGGCTGACCCCGGTGGACAGCATGAAATGGGGCGGGCTGCCCCTTACCATGATTTTATCCGTGTTCGGACTGGCAGCCGCATATCCTTTGGGCGTGATTCTGGCTTTGGGCAGAGATTCCCATATGCCCATGATTCGCTATCTGTCCATCGGGTATATTGAGATGATCAGAGGCGTGCCGCTCATCAGTCTGCTGTTCATGTCTTCCATCATTTTTCCTCTGTTTTTACCCGAAGGCGTGACCATCAACAAAATTTTACGGGCTCAGGTGGCCATTATTCTGTTTACCGCAGCCTATGTGGCGGAAGTGGTCAGAGGCGGGCTTCAGGGCATGTCCCGGGGCCAGTATGAAGCGGCTGACGCGCTGGGCCTGAACTATTATCAGACCATGCGGCTGGTCATTTTGCCCCAGGCCCTGAAAATTGTCATCCCCCCGACCTTGAGTGTGCTGATCTCCGCGTTCAAGGACACGTCTCTGGTGGTGATTATTGCGTTGTACGACTTTCTGCTCACGTCCAAAACCGTGATTCAGAACCCGGAATGGAACGGCTTTTCCACAGAGATGTACCTGTTTGTGGCCCTGATGTATTTCTTAGGATGTTTTTCCATGTCCAATTTCTCCAGAAAGCTGGAACAGGAGCTGGACACGGACAAACGCAGTTAACCAACGTTTTAGGAACCTGATATGACCGATACAACCGACCCCATCATTCAAGTGAAAAACCTCAACAAATGGTACGGTGATTTTCATGTGTTGAAAAACATCAATCTGGAAGTCAAACGACAGGAAAAAATTGTGATCTGCGGGCCTTCCGGTTCTGGAAAATCCACGCTGATCCGGTGCATCAACCGGCTGGAGGAACACCAGAAAGGCAAAATCATCGTGGACGGCATCGAGCTGACCAACAACCTGAAAAACATTGAAACCATCCGCACCGAAGTGGGCATGGTGTTTCAGCACTTCAATCTGTTCCCCCATCTCACCATTCTGGATAACCTGACGCTGGGTCCCATCTGGGTTCGGAAGACACCCAAAAAACAGGCGGAAGAAACCGCCATGTTTTATCTGGAAAAGGTCAAAATCGCGGAACAGGCCAACAAATTTCCGGGCCAGTTGTCCGGGGGCCAGCAGCAGCGGGTGGCCATTGCCAGGAGCCTGTGCATGAAGCCCAAAGTGATGCTGTTTGACGAACCCACCTCGGCCCTGGACCCGGAAATGGTCAAAGAGGTGCTCGATGTCATGGTGCAGCTGTCGGAAGAAGGCATGACCATGATCGTGGTGTCCCATGAAATGGGGTTTGCCAAAACCGTGGCCCAGCGGGTCATGCTCATGGATGACGGCATGATTTTAGAAGAAAACAACCCCATCGATTTTTTTGAAAACCCGCAGCATGAACGGACCCAATTCTTTTTAAGTCAGATCCTTCATTGATCATCACCCAGTGAAACCATTGGTCTGAGATGTGTCTCTATTGCGGTACCAGACCGTTTTCAGGCGATTCTTACTCATTTTTTCATAAATGATTTCATTCATTTTTTATTTTTCCATTTTATTTTTAAAATGAATGATTATAGGTTTAGCCATAACAACAAAACCACACAGTTCACATTAACATGCAGGTAAAATTATAAATGATACTCAATTTTTTCACCAAGGTCTTTGGTTCCAGCAATGATCGGATTTTAAAGAAACTGGCACCGCTGGTTCAGCGCATCAACGAATTGGAATTAGAAATGCAGCGGTTGTCTGATACGGATATGGCCCGAAAAACCCATGAATTCAAACAACGGGCCGCAAACAAAGAATCATTGGATGATCTTTTGCCTGAAGCGTTTGCTCTGGTCAGGGAAGCATCGGTCCGCACGTTGGGTATGCGCCATTTCGATGTGCAGCTCATCGGCGGGATTGCGTTGCACCAGGGAATGATTGCGGAAATGAAGACCGGTGAAGGTAAAACCTTGATGTCCACTTTGGCGGCCTATTTGAATGCGTTGTCCGGCAAAGGGGTTCACATTGTCACGGTGAACGATTATCTGGCCGACCGGGATGCGCAATGGATGGATGAAATATACCGGTTTCTGGATCTGAAAACCGGCGTCATCCTTCACGACATGAATGACCAGGAAAGAAAGCAGGCCTATGCCGCAGATATTACCTACGGAACCAACAATGAATTTGGATTCGATTATCTGCGGGACAACATGAAATTCGACAAAGACAGCCTGGCTCAGAAGAAACTCAATTTTGCCATTGTGGATGAAGTGGATTCCATATTGATTGATGAAGCCAGGACCCCGTTGATCATTTCCGGCCCGGCTGAAAAATCCACGCATCTGTATACCCAGGTGAATGCCATTTTACCCGGTTTCAAGAAAGACGAGGATTACACCCTGGATGAGGAGGCCAAAACCGCCACCCTGACCGAGGCCGGTATCGCCAAAGGGGAAAAACTGCTGAATGTGGAAAATCTATACGATCCTGCCAATATCGAGGTGCTGCATCATTTGAACCAGGCATTAAAGGCCCATACGCTGTTTAAACGGGACACGGATTATATTGTAAAAAACAATCAGGTGGTGATCGTGGATGAATTCACCGGACGGCTCATGTCCGGCCGGCGGTACAGTGAAGGCCTGCACCAGGCCCTGGAAGCCAAAGAAGGGGTGAAAATCGAGAACGAAAACCAGACCCTGGCATCCATCACGTTTCAGAACTACTTCAGAATGTATGACAAGCTGTCGGGAATGACCGGAACGGCGGAGACCGAAGCACCGGAATTCAAGAAAATCTATGACCTGGACGTGCTGGTGATCCCCACGCACAAACCCATGATCCGCAAAGATCTGCCGGATTTGATCTACAAGACCCGCAAGGAAAAATACGATGCCGCCATCCAGGAGATCATCGCGCTGCACAAAAAAGGACAGCCCGTGCTGGTGGGCACGATTTCCATCGATGTGTCGGAAGAGTTAAGCAAAACCCTCAAGAAAAAAGGGGTCCCCCACAATGTGCTGAACGCCAAGCATCACAAGGCGGAAGCTGAAATCATCGCCAACGCCGGCCAGAAAGGCGCAGTCACCATTTCCACCAACATGGCCGGCCGGGGAACCGATATCAAGCTGGGCGAAGGCGTGGTGGAACTGGGGGGCCTGCATATCCTGGGTACGTCCCGCCATGAATCCCGGCGTATCGACAACCAGTTGCGGGGCCGGGCCGGCCGCCAGGGAGACCCGGGTTCCTCCCGGTTCTACCTGTCCCTGGAAGACGATCTGCTCCGTATTTTCGGCGGAGACCGGATTCACAAGGTCATGGACCGGCTGGGCATCGAAGACGGCGAACACATTGAACATTCGTTCATCTCCAAGGCCATAGAAAATGCCCAGTCCAAGGTGGAAGGCCATAACTTTGAGATCAGAAAACATCTGCTGGAATTTGACGATGTCATGAACCAGCAGCGGGAAGTGATCTACCGGCAGCGTCGGCAGGCGCTCATGGAAAAAGACCTGAAATCCGTGGTCCTGGACATGATGGAAGACAAGGCATGGGATGTGGTGAACGGATTTGTTTCCGATAAAACCCCTGCCAAGGACTGGGATCTGGAAGGTCTTGAAAAAGAAATCAAACAGGTGTTCAATTTTGAACTGGATTTGACTTCCCGGCCCTTGTCCCACTCCGGCACGGATGATCTGGCTGACCATGTGTTTGAACAGGCCAGAACATATTATGAAACCAAAGAAGCCATGATCGGAGCCGACCAGGCCCGGTCTCTGGAACGGTTTGTGGTGCTCCAGACCGTGGACACGCGATGGAAGGAACATTTGCTGGCCATGGATCATCTTAAAGAGGGGATCGGCTTGAGGGGTTATGCCCAGCAGGATCCGCTGCGGATTTACAAAAAAGAAGGCTTTGACATGTTCCAGGATCTCATGGCCCGGATCAAGGATGAAATTATAGATATTCTGTTCAAAATCCAGATCACAGCGCCGGTGCCGGCGGAAGAACTTCAGCCCAGGCCCCGGCAGGAACTGACCTTTTCCCATGCTTCAGAAGATACGGTTAAAAAACCGGTGAAACGAACCACAGAAAAAGTGCAGCGCAATGATCCCTGCCCCTGCGGCAGCGGGAAAAAATACAAAAAATGCTGTATGAATTGAGGCCCGGCAATGGCGAGTACCGATTTTCAAACCCGGACGGACATCTTTTCAGAAACACGGAAAGAATTACCCCCGCAATATAAAGTCATTCTTCACAATGACGATTACACCACCATGGAATTTGTGGTGGAAATTCTGATGACGGTTTTTGGAAAACCACTTGAAAAAGCGACGCAAACTATGCTTAATATACATCATAAGGGAAACGCAGTGTGTGGCATCTATACCAGAGAAATCGCAGAAACCAAAGTCGAGACGGTGCATCACCTGGCCAACAGCCGGGGATTTCCTTTAAAAAGTACCATGGAAAAGGAGTAAGGCAAATATGATTAGCAAGGAACTGAGCACTGCCCTCGGGTTTGCCGTAAGGGAAGCCAAAAAAAGACGGCATGAATATGTCTGCGTAGAACATGTTCTATATGCAATTCTGAACCATGAATCCGGTTCTGAAACCATAGAAAAATGCGGGGGGAACCCTGAGCAGATTAAACAGGAACTGGAAAAATTTTTTGATGAAAAACTCACCAAAATCGATTCCCAGGAAGAATATGTGCTTCAGCAGACCATCGGGTTTCAACGCATGATTCAGCGGGCCATCAACCATGCCCGGTCTGCTGAAAAAACCGAAGTCAACCTGGGAGACATCCTGGCATCCATTTTTCAGGAAAAAGATTCCCATGCGGCGTTTTATCTGGAATCGGAAGGCATTACCCGTCTGGATGTGCTGCGGCATATTTCCCATGCCGCGGCCACGGAAAAAAGATCCAAACAAATACCGGACCCGGCCCAGAAAATGTTTAAAATGGATGACCGCAGAACCCAGCGGCAAAAGAAAAAAGATCCCCTGGAACTGTTTACCACCAACCTGCTGGTAAAGGCGGCAAGCAACCGGATCGATCCGATCATCGGCCGGGAGAATGAGCTGGACCGGGTGATGCAGGTGCTGTGCCGCCGCCGGAAAAACAATCCTATTTTAGTGGGAGATCCCGGCGTGGGAAAAACCGCCATTGCCGAAGGGCTGGCTTTAAAAATCCATCATCATGAAGTGCCGGCTCTGCTTGAAGACAGTGAACTGTTTTCCCTGGATATGGGGGCGTTGCTGGCCGGTACCAAGTACAGAGGTGACTTTGAGCAGCGGCTCAAGGATGTGATCACCGCCCTGGAAGAAAAAGAGAACGCATTGCTGG
>CALGAJ010000137.1 GCA_937951975.1 uncultured Desulfotignum sp. | reverse complement strand
CATCTTTTTCTGGCTGAACATCCACAGGTGGACAATGGCATTGTCATGTCTCCTGCCGGGCACGAATGTCAACGAACCGGAAAACTTCTTTTTCTGCCGATATACGCCCGATTCGACTGACGCGCCATCTGTCGTTATACTTGAAAAAAAATCACACAATCATCACCCCGGCTTCGGCCATTGTTTCCAGCGCTGACCGGGTGGTGTCCGGGGCCACGCCCCGGCACAGATCCTGGATGAGCCGGACCCCGTATCCCAGGGACCGGGCATCCATGGCCGTCGCCCGGGCGCAGTAATCCGTGGTCAGTCCGAACATGATCAGATCCGTGATGCCATAGGTTTTGAGCAGGGCGTCCAGGCCCGTGTCATGGCCCCCGTCATCAAAAAAACCGGAATAGGAATCATACCTGGGGTCCATCCCCTTTTTGACGATCGCTTCGAACAGATATTTGTCCACCAGCACTTCCGCGTTCGGGGTGTTCTGGACGCAGTGGGGAGGCCACAGGATCTGATCCGTGCCGTTCAGGTCGATGACATCAAAAGGGGCATGACCCTCATGCCGGGTCACAAACGAGATATGGTCGGCGGGGTGCCAGTCCTGGGTGGCAAACACCGGAAAGCCTAAGGATTTGAGGCGCCGGATTTCCGCGGTCACCTGATCAATGTATTTCTGACCCGTGCCTTCCACCGCCAGGCTGCCATCCATCAGCTGGGTAAAATCGCCCTGGACGTCCACCACCAGAACGGCGGTATTTTCTTCTTTTTGGTCTATCATGGAAAACCATCTCCTTGTTGCGCTGTTGTCATATCATAAACATAGGGGTCCCCTTGCCTGATTTCAACCGGGGAATCAAATCATCCGGATCGTCGGGCGTTTTCTTCCGGTGATGCGCTGATAGGTTTCTTTGGGATAGCCCAGGGCCACAGCGGCATGAATGGTTTCCGATTCCGGGATGCCTAGTTTTTTCTGGATGGACCGGTCCGCGGCCATGGGTGCCACCACATATCCGATCAGACAGGTGCCAAGGCCCAGGGTGTGGGCCCCCAGCAGGATGTTGCCGGCGGCCAGCAGGGCATCTTCTTTGGGGCAGGAAGCTCCGGTGGATGATCCGATGAGGATGACCGCAGGCGCGCCGTGGAAAAGCCGGTCCCGGTTTTCCGTCTCCATCTGTTCGATGGCGGTTTTGACCGATTCATAATAGTTCCGGTAATAGTGGTCCAGGGTCCCGGCGCCCACCAGGGCCAGGGCTTTTCGCAACAGGAAATTTTCCGCTTTTCTGTTCAGCCGCTTGAAAAAATCCTTGATGGCGTTTCCCAGCACCAGGACTTCGGGCCGGGAGGTGAGACAGGTAAAGGTCCAGGCCTGGGAATTGGTGCCGGACGGGGCGAATACGGCCAGCCGGATCAGGTCCTGAAGAGTTTCTCTGGTCACGGGCGTTTCTTTGTAGTTCCGGCAGGACCGCCGGGAGCAGATGAGCCGGGCCAGGTCTGAAGCGGCCATCCCCGTGCCCGGTGCCAGCCAGGCCGGGTCCGGGTCAAAGGAGGAGAAAGCGGTCAGATCCGGATCCAGGGCCGGGACATGGATGGCGTTTTCCGGACAGGCGGCCATGCAGTGGCCGCAGATCAGGCACCGTGCCGCGTCCGTGTCCGGCATGGTCCGGGCTGTTTGGTTTTCCAGGGAAATAATGTCAGAGGGGCAGACGCGGATACAGGCCCCGCATCCGGTGCACCGGGCCGGATCGATCATCACGGAAGCAGATGTCAGATTCATGGATATCCTTTTTTCAGGGTGAAACCTACCATTTTTTTTCAGAATCATATAATAAAAGACGATTCATGAAAACAACAGAGATGTGTGTGTTGCAAAAAGGAGGCAGCATGAAGAAAACCGGTCTGATACACCTGATGCTGGTGCTGGTGCTATCCACCACGGCCCTGGCTGACAAACCGTTTACCATCAAACTGGGCGTGGTGACAAAACCCGGGGCGGCCCAGAACATCATGGCGGAGAAATTCAAGGAACTGGTGGAAGCCCGGTCGAACGGGGCGTACACCGTCAAAATCTATCATTCCGCGTCCATCGGCAATGAAACGGAAATCCTTCAGCAGATCCAGATGGGCACCATCCACATGGGCGTGATCACGGGCGGGCCGTTCGACACCTTTGATCCCGTTGTCCGGGTGATCAACTATCCGTTCCTGTTCAAGGACCATGACCAGGCCGACCGGATCCTGGACGGCCCTTTGGGAGACGAGATCCTGAAAAGCCTGGAAACCAGCGGATTCAAGGGGCTGTGCTTTTCGGAAAACGGGTTCCGGAACCTCACCAACAGCAAGCGGGAGGTGACCGGACCGGACCAGGTCAAAGGACTCAAGATCCGGGTGATGTCCTCGGCCCTTCACAAGGCGATCTGGCAGGCGTTAGGGGCCAATCCCACGCCCATGCCCTGGCCCATCTACACGGAACTGGAACAGGGGGTGATCGACGGCCAGGAAAATCCCCTGTGGGTGATGGAGGTGTACAAGTTCTATGAGATCCAGAAATACATGACCCTGACCCGGCACGTGTATTCCCCGCACATCAACGTGGCCTCGCTCAACTGGTTCAACCGGCTGCCGGCAGCGGACCAGTCTTTGATCATTGATGCGGCCACAGAATCGGCAAAGTTTCAGCGCAAAGACAACCGGGAAAAGAACGCGGACCGCCTGGCCCTGCTCCGGGAAAAAGGCATGCAGGTGGTGGACAATCCGGATATCGATGCCTTCCGAAAACGGGTGGCCGGTCTCAAGGACCTGGACCTGTACCGGGAACCCCGGGTCCGGGACCTGCTGGTCCGGATGCTGGCGGCGGTGGAGTAGCCAATGGGAATGCCGGCAGCCCTTGGCCGGGTCAGCCAGGCCCTGAACCGCCGGGTCAAAACGGTGGTGTGTGCCATGGGCATGACCATGGCCCTGGTGGTGGCGGTCCAGGTGGTCTCCCGGTATGTGTTCAACCATTCCCTGTTCTGGTCTGAGGAACTGGCCCGGTTCCTGCTGATCTGGCTGTCGTTTTTAGGCGCCACCATGGCCTATTGCCACGGGGCCCATCCCGGGGTGGACAGTCTGGTGCGGCGGCTGCCGGAACAGTGGCGGACCGGCGCGGCCCTGATCTCATGCCTGGCCGGGGCTGTCCTGTTTACCGTGATGGTGGTCAGCGGCGCGCAATTTGCCTGGTTTGTGCGGTTTCAGATATTCCCGGCCACAGGCCTCGCCAAATGGACCATCATGGCTGTGGTGCCGGTGAGCGGAATGATTTTCCTGGTGCACTGCCTGGCCGGGATCAGCCGTCTGTTTGACGCAAACAGCCTTGATAGGGAAAGGCCGTCAGAATGACCACGGAACTGCTGATCCTGACCCTGTTCTTTCTGTTTGTGATCAACACCCCCATTGCCATTGCCATCGGTACGGCGTCCCTGGCCGCCATTGCCGTGCAGGGAGACTTTTCTTTGATGATGGTGGTCCAGCGCATGGTGGCGGGCACAGACTCGTTTCATCTCATGGCCGTGCCCTTGTTCATGTATGCCGGAACGATCATGGAGAAAGGCGGGATCTCCCAGCGGCTCATTGATTTTGCCAACGCCCTGACCGGGTGGCTGCCCGGCGGGCTGGCCGCCGTGTCCATTGTGTCGGCCATGTTCTTTGCCGGGATCTCCGGGTCGGCGGCGGCCGACACGGCCGCCGTCGGGGCCGTGCTGATCCCGGCCATGAAGCGGTCCGGGTATCCGTCGGATTTCTCCGCCGCGGTCCAGGCCTCGGGCGGGTCCCTGGGGGTGGTGATCCCGCCCTCCATTCCCATGATCATCTTCGGGTTTCTCACGGGGGCCAGCATCTCCCGGCTGTTTGCCGCCGGCATCCTCCCGGGCCTGCTCATCGGCGTATCCCTGATCGCCGTATCCACCCTGGCGGCGAAAAAAAACGGATATGCGCCTTCTGCCGCGTTTTCACTGCCCAGGGTATTGGCCACGTTTCAGCGGGCGTTTCTGGCCCTGGGGGCCCCGGTCATCATCCTGGGCGGTATCCTGTCCGGTATTTTCACGGCCACGGAGTCGGCAGCCGTGGCTGTGGTCTATGCCCTGGCCGTATCCATGGCCGTGTATCGGCAGATCAAGATCCGGGACCTGGTGCCCGTTTTCACCAGTGCCTCCATCACCGCGTCCGTGGTGATGTTCATCATTGCCACGGCATCCGTATTTTCCTGGATCGCGGCCATGGAAGATATTCCGGCATCCCTGGCCGGGGTGCTTCTGACCTGGACCGACAACCCGGTCCTGCTGCTCCTGATGGTGAACCTGGTGCTCCTGGCGGCCGGAGTGTTTGTAGAGACCACGGCAGCCCTGATCCTGCTGGTGCCCATGATCACGGCCATGCTTCCGGCCCTGGGGATCGACCTGATCCAGCTGGGGGTGATTGTGGTGGCCAACCTGGCCATCGGCATGCTCACCCCGCCCATGGGCATCTGCCTGATCGTGTCCGCTTCCATCTCCGGGGACCGCATCAGCGCGGTGAGCCGGCGGGTGGTGCCGTTTCTCATCGTACTGCTGGTGGATCTGGCCCTGATCTGCTTTTATCCGCCCTTGACCCTGTGGCTGTCCAGCCTTGTGGGCGGAAATTGAAAAAAAGGAATCCATGAAAAATGAACAGCAGACTCCACCTCCCAAAAGAAACGGAACTGAAAAAAATCCTTCGGCTGGAAAACCCCCGTCTACCCGATTTTCCCCAGGCAGCTGCCAAACTGATCGAAGCGTTTCAGGACGAAATGACATCACTGGCAGATTTCTCAAAGATTGTGGAAACCGACCCGGGGCTTTCCGTTCAAGTACTCAAAACGGTCAACTCCGCGGCCTGCGGCCTGAACCGGAAAATCACCACCCTGTCTGAGGCCGTGATTTTCCTGGGAATGGATGAGATCCGGAAACTGGCGCTGAGCATGACCCTGTTCCGGCATCTGTTCAAAAACAACGGATCCGGGTCATCTGATCTGCTTCGTTTCTGGAGACATGCCCTTTCCGTGGCGGTACTCAGCCATGAAATCGCCAGGGCGATCCAGTATCCGGAACCGGAAGAAGCGTATATCGCAGGCCTGCTTCATGATGTGGGGAAAATCATGCTGATTCTTTCAGGACGGGCCGATTATGCTGAATTCATCCGGGGGCTGTCCATTGACTCGGACGGGGCGATCGAAGAGGAACGACGCATCATTGGCCTGGGACACGACGAGGTGGGGGCCTGGTTCTGCAACCGGTGGAATCTTCCGGAAAAACTGACCGCTGTTGTCAGGTATCACCACCAGTCACTTGGACGACAGACGCTTTCCGACAGCGAAAAAACCCTGATCGCTCTCATCTCTCTGGCGGATTTTCTCTGCTGGTCCCAGGGGATCGGCTCCTTCGAGGATATTCACCCCCCGGTTCTTTCCCCTGACGTGGGGAAGATGATTGAACTGGACCGGACCGGGATCATCGAGGCTATTCTGATCATGAACCGGGAAATGGAAACCCTCTCCGCATACTATGATTTTGTGTTTCCACCGGCCGGCCAGTTGCAGAAAAATCTGCTTTGGGCAACCCTTGTCCTCTCCAGAATCAACACCCGGAATTTTTACCAGACGGACATTCCGGCCCCCGGAAACACCTTGGATGAGGTGTCATCCCACAACAGAGACTTAGCGCTTGAATTCGGCAAACCCATTGCCAGGGCAAAAAATGTCAAAGAGGTGCTGGATATTGTCATGTACAGGATTGCTCAAATCTTTGAGCCCCTTCAGGGATCCATACTGCTCAAAAACCCCAGATCCAAAGACCTTGTTTTTTCGTAACTATTCAGCAAAAAAAATGCATCTGATGTTATTTTTTACTTGACAAGGGTT
>CALGAJ010000136.1 GCA_937951975.1 uncultured Desulfotignum sp. | reverse complement strand
GTGTACCAGGTCAAGCCCACGATCACCAGAATCACGGACAATAGAAATATCGATACCTGCTGGCGGATATTTTCCCGTTTTCTGGCCACCCTGAACGGCAGCAGATTGATGCGTATCATTTGTCATCCACCCGGCGCAGGGCAAGTCCTAAAGCAATGGGCGCCCGGGGCCCTGCCTGGGATATAAATGCCGGCGGAAACCGGTTTTCATTCAGTTCCAGCCCGGCAAACGGTTCGATGATAGACACCCTTGCATCCAGTTGGGTTTCCAGGCGGTCCAGAAACGGTTGAATATAGGAACCGCCGCCGCTGATCACGATGTTGGTGATCCGGGCATCCGGGGCATTGTTTAAAAACGCATGAACCACATCTGAAATCTCGGCGCACCAGACCTCTGCCGCCTCCTGGAAAATGGCGGTCATAATTTCCGGATCCGGGGCCGCTGAAACCGGGGCCTGCAAAATTTCTTCGGCAGACACAAAATCCATGTCAAACCGTGCACAGATCTCTTCAATGATCTGAAAGGTTCCTGATCCGTTATCCTGCATCATCATGGAAATATTGTTTTTAAGGATATTCAAAGACGTTTTTGAGGCACCCACATCCAGCAGCAGGGTCAGATCTTTCCGATCCAGATAAGGCAGAGTTTCATAAATATTTTGCAGCGCAAAGGTGTCCACGTCGATAATGCTGGCATCAAGACCCGCCATGGCTGTCAAAGCCATGTACTCCGCCACCAGATCTTTTTTCACCGCCACCAGCAGCACATTGATCTGATCAGATGAAAACTCACTCTCCCCCATGACCTGATAATCGATATTGGCATCTTCAATGTCATAAGGTATATACTGTTCCGCCTCGACCACAATGGTTTGCTGCAGATCTTTTTCCGGTACGCGGGCGGTATTGATGGTTTTGATCACCACCGACTGCCCGCCGGTGGAGATGGCAACTTTTTTTTCCCTGATTTTCAATGACTTGAACAATGTTTGAATGGTATCGGCCACTTCAGGCATATCCTTGATCCGCCCATCCACGATAGCCCCGGGTTTTACTGAAATCATACCGAATTTTTTGAGCGTTTTCTTTTTTTTGGATATCTGGATCTCAGCGGCCTTGATGGTTGAAGATCCGATATCCAGCCCCACAAGATGGCCTTTTCTGCTAAATCCCATATCCTGCCGTTTCTCTACCGATCAAATCACATTCCTTGGCGTTCAGGGTTTTCCATTGTTTTATGTTGATAACCCGCACTATTTTCTCTATAATCTGATATGATATTTTTTGAAAGTCAAGTAATATCATATAGTTCATACACTTGAAATAGACAGAACCCGATGGGTTTGTCAAATTGAAAAAATAAAAATTTCTCAAATGACTGACAAAATTCAAGGCACCTTGTGAATAAATCGTTTCCAAAGTCACCCGATCTTCAGGAAGAAAGACCGTTCGTTCTGGTCAAAGCATTTACCATCTCAAGCCTGATCGTGATGCTGGCGGCAACGGTCTTCATTGCCGGCCTCAATGCCCACTGGGTCAGAAACCTGCTTCTGGAGAAAAGCAAAGAATACAATTCATTGCTTGTGGAAAACCTGAATCACCAGATTTTTTTGAGATTTGCCGCACCCGTGGCGTTCAAATACGGAGAGATCAAACTCCGGGAACCCGAACAGAGCCGGCTTCTGGATGCAGTGATCACTTCCACGCTGCACAGTTTTCATGTGGAAATGGTCAATGTTTACGGAACCGACAACATCATCGGCTACAGTTTTGACAAAGAACAGATCGGCAGAGAAAATGCCGGCGGTGTGATGTATGATCAGGCCATGCAGAAAGAAACCACATCCAAATTGATTCAAAAAGGCAGCTTTCTGGAACTGTTGTTCTGGTTTCCCGAAGAAACCAAAATTGTGACGTTTGCCCCGCTGGTTCAGGAAATGCAGCTCTCCCGAAACGTGGATAAGGAAGTGATCGGTGTGATTGAAATCGTTCGGGATATCTCCCATGACTATCAGCAGGTTTTCAGATTGCAGGGCATGATTGTCGCCTCGTGTGCCGGCGTCATGGGTCTTTTGTTCATTGTGCTGCGGTTTGTGGTCAAGCATGGGGAGACCATCATTAAAGCACGGGCTGAAGAGCGGTTGCGCCTGGAAGAAAAGCTGCGCAAGGCTGAACATCTGTCCGTCATCGGAGAAATGACCGCCGGTGTTTCCCATGAAATCAGAAACCCTCTGGGCATTATCAAAAGCTCGGCCCAGCTGATGAAAAAGAAAATGCACAAACTGGAAGTTCACTCCACGATTCCGGATATCATCATTGAAGAATCCCAGCGGCTCAACAATATCATCACCGATTTCCTGGATTTCGCCCGACCCCGGCAGGCGGATTTACGCCCCTGTGCTATCAATGACATCATCAATAAAAACCTGTCCTTTCTGGAACCCCAGATTCAGGATCAGGAAATCATCATTCACAAAGCATTTCACGATCATCTGCCCAGCGTACCCGCTGATCCGGATATGCTTTATCAGGCGTTTCTGAACATTCTGCTCAATTGTTTCCAGGCCGTGGGAAAAAACGGTTCCATCACCATTGTCACTGATTATGATGATCAGCATGTATCTGTTTCATTCACAGACAACGGTCCGGGAATTGATGAAGACACACTTGAAAAAATCTGGACCCCGTTTTTCACCACCAAAGATACCGGCACCGGACTGGGCCTGGGTATTGTAAAAAACATCATTGAAGCCCACAACGGATCCATCCGCATATCCAACGGCAAACCCACCGGTGCCGTGGTTGACATTGCGCTGCCGATTTAGGAGAATCCCCCCCATGGAAACCATATTGATTGTTGATGATGAGAAACATTATCGTCTTATTTTAAGTGAGGTGCTTGAAGAGGAAGGATACCATTCTTTCGCCGCCGCCAGCGGCATGGAGGCACTGGATCTTTTGAAATCCCAGATCATCGATGTGGTTTTGACCGATGTCAAAATGCCGGGCATGACCGGCATCGATCTGCTGGAAAAAATCAAGGAGATCAATCCGGATCTGCCGGTCATCATCATGACCGCTTTCGGCAGTGTTGAAAAAGCGGTGGAAGCCATGCAGAAGGGCGCGTATACATTTATTCTCAAACCGTTTGAAAATGAAGCCCTGATCGCCCATATCGCCAAATCCATTTCCATGTACCGGATTGTCCAGGAAAATGCCCGTCTCAGGGATGCGGTTCAAACCCGGTATCAGTTCGACAATATCATCGGCAAAAGCAAGCCCATGCAGCATTTATATGAAATCATCCGGAAAGTGGCGCCCACCAACGCCACGGTTCTGATTGAAGGAGAAAGCGGCACGGGCAAGGAAATGGTGGCCCGCTCCATTCATTACAACAGTCTTCGCAAGGATCAGCCCATGGTGGCGGTCAACTGCGCCGCCTTTGCGGAATCTTTGCTGGAAAGCGAGCTGTTCGGTCATGAAAAAGGGGCGTTTACCGGGGCGTCCGCCCTGAAAAAAGGCCGGTTTGAGATGGCGGACAAAGGCACCCTGTTTCTGGATGAAATCGGGGAACTGTCCATGCCCCTTCAGGTGAAACTGTTACGGGTTCTTCAGGAAAAAACCATTGAACGGGTAGGCGGCACCACTCCGATTCCCGTGGATTTCCGTCTCATTGCCGCCACCAACAAAACCCTTGAAGACCAAGTGGCAAAAAACCGTTTCAGGGAGGATCTGTATTATCGATTGAATGTGGTCAAAGCGGTCATCCCCCCATTGCGCGAACGCCAGGAAGACATCCCGCTGCTCATGAACCATTTTATTGAAAAATTCACCCGGGAATCCGGCAGTGTCACTCAAGTGAAAGGCATCAGCAAAGAGGCGGCCCGCATCCTGTGCGATCATTCCTGGAACGGCAATGTCCGGGAACTTGAAAATGTGATTGAGCGGTCCGTGATCCTTGCATCCAAAGAAATGATCACCCCGGCAGATCTGCCGCCCCGGATGCGGGACACATCGAAAACCACCCTGAATCTGGATGGTATTCCCGAAAATGTCGGACTTGTGGAAACCCTTGCAGCGGTGGAAAAACGCATGATCATACGGGCCATGACCCTGTCGGGAAATGTTCAGACAAAAGCGGCTGAAATTCTGGGCATTGGGAAAAGCGGATTAAACCAGAAACTAAAAAAATACAACCTGGACAAAGAATTAAATATAGACTGAAACTAACCGCCGGCACCGACATTACCGGTGCCGGCGGTCCGCCGTTTTTTTGTTTCATCCGCCCTGTTGAACCGCAACCGTTTCCACCCTGCTCTGGGCCAGACCCGCATAAATGGAATTTCCATGTTCCCGGGCGATCAAATCATACATTTTCCGGCTTTTTGAATCTTCCCGGCGGGTTTCATAGATTTTGGCCAGTATAAAACGGGCCTCATCTTTGAGCAGGTCCGATTCATTGGTTTCAATCCGCAGAAAATAAGATTCCGCCGCATCCGGATTGTTTTTCGCCAGTTGAACATGGCCCAGTGATGACAGCAGAAAATTACCCAGACCCGCCTGGTCACCCAGCACGTCATATGCTTTTTCAAACCATTTTTCAGCTTCATCATACTGTCCGGCTTCCATGCAGATACCGGCGAACCGGACCAGGGCCATCCGCCCGGCATCCGTGTTGCCGTAATCAGTGAGCACGTTCTGGAAATCGTCCTTGACTGCGGCATAAGCCGCATCAGGATCTTCGGCCAGATTCCTGTAAGCGGACATGGCTTTGGCCACCTGATCGGAGGCGCTGTCTTCAGACCGTTTAAAACTGGTGAGAATCCCGGCAAAAACAATGGCCACCACCACCACGGCACCTGAAATATACAACAATTGTTTTTTATAGTATCTTGCAAAATCCATTGCTTTCAATATATTTCTCTGCAATGGATCCAGCTGCCTCAACTCTTTTTTCCGTTCATTGGATACGCGCTGTGCTGCCATAGATTTTCACCTGTATGTAAAAAAATAAGTAACAATGCCATTACCAGACAAGGGTATGGTAAATCCATCCTTTTTCACCATCTGCATGCTCAATATGTATCCAGTCTCCCTGACGTTTGAGCACTTTGAACGGTACCCCTCTTTCAACCGTAAACAATACAGGGCTGTCCGTTGTGGGTTCAGCCCGGACATTGCAGTTGGTTCGGTTGGTGATCACCCCTTCCACGGTTGTCAGAAGCGATTCATGAATCCATGCCATATCCCCTTCAAAATCCTTAATCTTGACCCAGGTATCTTTTTTTTCCACCACCATGAAGGGGTGATATTTTTCCACCTGCCAGAGGACATCATGGCCGGTCCCCGGACCGGAACGCATATTGGCAATACTGGCTTTGACCGTCAGTCTCTCGGCAGCGGACGCATTTTCCGGTCCCGGGCAAACCCATGCCATGACCACAATCAGCCCTGCGCATATCCATGGTAAGATGACTGTTTTTTCTCTCATAGTTCCTCCATTTATATCATCCACGCAGCAGCATGCCTGTCTGGTATACCAGAAAAGACAGAGTCCATGCAACCAGCGTGGTATAGATTACGTTAAAACAGGCCCATTTTAAAGAAGTTTCTCTGTAAATTGCAACCACCGTGGCAAAACAGGGCACATACAAAAGCACAAACACCATCATGGACAATGCGGACAGCATCGTCATGCCCGATTGCTTCAACGCCGTGGTCAATGCCTGTCCCTGGGTTTCTCCCACCCCGTAAAGGACTCCCATGGTGCTCACCACCACCTCTTTGGCCACAAAACCGGTCACGATGGCGACACCGGCCTGCCATCCGATCCCAAGGGGTGCAAACAGCGGTTCCAGAAAATGACCCAGCTGTCCGATATAGGATTTGGACACCCGTTCCTGTTC
>CALGAJ010000135.1 GCA_937951975.1 uncultured Desulfotignum sp. | reverse complement strand
GATTGCCCTGAGCCACCAGGGTGTCTTCATTCAGGCGGGCCGACCCTTTTTCAAGTATGGTTTCAAAGTTCATGAAACGGGTATCAGTTAATGGGTTTTAAATTATCATATCCGGTAAAATAGCCAGTGGGAGAATCTTTGTCTAATTCGTAATTTGGATGTAACCCTGGGTTTGATATTGAAGGAATCAATATCAAACCCAGAACCTGGAATTTTTCCGTTTATTGTTCCGGATAAATAACGTCTTCCGGATATGCTTTGTTAAAGGTTTCCTGACCGCCTTCCAGGATCAGCAGCCGGCTTTCGGCGATTCCGTTTTTTTGCCGGACCTGCTGCACGGCCGGGGCCAGGTGCTTTTTGAACCGGTTTTTGAGCCGGAGGCGGTGAAGATAGGTGAACGGGGCCCTGGCCGCTTTGAAACGGCCGCTGAGAATGGTTCGGGTATCAAAGATCAGGTCGGCCAGGTGGATGGTGGGGGTCAGCCGGTTCAGAAATCCGGCGCACCCGGCGCAGTATGTCACCAGGGTTTGGCCCCTGGTCTGCTGCTGCCTTCTCACCCCCCAGTTCCGGGCCAGGTCCGGCCGGACACATCCCACACTGCCGCCTTCCCCGCAGCACAGGGTGTGTTTTTTCTGGGCGGGGATTTTCTCCACCGCCATCCCCATACGGGAGACAAGGGATCTGACCGCATCCTGAATGCCGGGCTCCTGCCGCAGCGGACAGGGATCATGCACCCGCAGCTCTCCCTGTCCCCGGGCCGTATCCGGCAGGTCATGGCGATCCATAACCTCCCAGACGGTTTTCACGGTGATCCCGTCCCCGTATGCGCTGAATATTTTGTAGCAGTTGGGGCAGGCTACCAGGATCTTTTGAATATGGTGCGTTTTCAGAAAGTCTCGAAGGTGGGTGAACAGGGATTCAAAATGGTCCTGCCGGCCCAGGTCATGGCTGATTTTGTTGCAGCAGTCCAGGACAACGCCCAGGGAAGGAATCGTTTTCTGGAGATGGCTGAACATCTGCCAGGTGGTGCGGGAACGGGTGCCGGGCAGGGTGCAACCCGGAAAAAAAACGGTATCACACCCTTCGGGCAGGCCGTACCATGAGAAAAGAGATGAGTTGCCTTTCTTTTCGTAGGCCAGAAGCCCTTTGTATCTGGAAAGGTCCAGGCGGCCCGCAGATACGGCTTCTTTGCGGGCCAGAAAGAAAAGATGGCCCGGATCCAGTTTTTCCGGACACACCGCTTTGCACAGATTGCACAGGCTGCATTCAAACGCCTTCACCTGATGGTCCGGGTGCCTGAAATCATAGGTGCTCAGCATCTGTGCCGGGGTGCCGTATTCCTTGAGAAATGCACACTGGCTTGTGCAGGCGCCGCAGTCGGTGCAATCTTTCTGCATCCGGGTCAGCGCAGCAATAAATTCAGGGGAACCGGTATTCGATACCGGTGTGTCCAAAGAAGGGGGGGTTTTTGGACCGGCCCCGGCGGACAGCGGCCAGCAGTTTTTTGGCGGCAAGCGGGAACAGGCCCAGCAGAACCAGAGAACCGATCAGGCCAGGCGATACAATGTCGGCCAGAGAGTCGATGCGGGCGATCTGGCTGCCGGCATTGACGTAAATAAAGGTTCCGGGCAGCATTCCCAGCTGGGATACCCAGTAAAAGGTCCACAACCGCATGGGGGTCAGGCCCATGACCATGTTGATCACAAAAAAAGGGATGACCGGGATCAGGCGCATGGAAAACAGGTAAAAAGCCCCTTCTTTCCGGATCCCTTCATTGATCCGTTCCAGGCGGCTTCCGAACTTTTTCTGGACCCAGTCCCGGAACAGATACCGGGAAACCAGGCAGGCCAGGGAAGCACCGATGGTGGAAGCAAACGAGATGATCACGGTGCCGGTCAATGCACCGAACAGGGCACCGGCGGCCAGTCCCAGAATCGTGGCACCTGGAAGGTTCAGGGCAATCACCGGAATATAAAACGCCACAAACAGGGCAATGACCCTGACCGGCTGGCGGCTGTATAATTCCTGGAACCGTTCCTGGGACGTTTTTACAAACTCCAGGGTCAGGTACTCCTGAAGCCCTGTCGCAAAAAAAAGGACGGCCATGCCGGCAATCAGGATCAGAAGAAACAGTTTTTTCAACAGCCTGGAATCAAATTTCATGGTTCCCTCAATTCATTATGGTTCGATATCATGATCAATCGCCACCCAACGCCCATCCGGGTAATGACTCCTTAATGCCGGCCCGAAGATGTCAAGGGCAGTGCCCATTGGGTTGCTGGGTAAAATAGTCTGCGGGAAAAGCGCTTGTCCAATTTTTAATTTGGATGGATGTGGATGCTTGTCATTGAAAATTTCGATATCGAATCAGATATGAAGTGAATGTTTCTGCATATTGAAGAATTCTATGTGAAAGAGAGAAGGAATTTAAATTAACGATTTTACGGATAGCAATCGTCAATGTATAAATCAGTGTTCAGCAACCAAATATATTTAAGGAGGAGACACCATGACCACCGATTATACCCCCATGTGGCAGGAGCTGGGACTGGA
>CALGAJ010000134.1 GCA_937951975.1 uncultured Desulfotignum sp. | reverse complement strand
ACAGCAGATTCCCCGCACCAGAAGCCGGATGTTGACCCCTGCCCGGGAAGCGTCGTAGAGGGCTTCAATAATTTCCTGATCCACCAGGGAATTCATCTGGGCCAGAATGGCCGCTTTTTTTCCCTGCCGGGCATTGTCTGCCTCACGGCCGATCATTTCCATGAAGGTTTCCCGCAGGTTCAGGGGTGCCACCGTCAGTTTGTAGAGATCCGGCGGTTCTGAAAATCCGGTAATCATGTTAAAGAATCCTGAGGCTTCGGAAGCGTATTGTTCATTGCAGGTGAAGAGGCCCATGTCTGTGTACAGCCGGGCGGTGTTGTCATTGTAGTTGCCGGTGCCCAGGTGAATGTAACGCTTGATCCGGGCTTCCTCCCTGCGCACCACCAGGGTGATCTTGGAATGGGTTTTTAAACCTACTAATCCATAAATCACATGGCAGCCCGCCTGCTCCAGTTTTTTGGCCCACTGAATATTATTCTCTTCATCGAAGCGGGCCATCACTTCCACCAGCACGGTGACCTGTTTGCCCCGGTCTGCCGCTTCCGCCAGGGCCTGGATGATGGGAGAGTCGCCGCTGACACGATACAGGGTTTGTTTTATGGCCAAAACCCGGGGATCCCGGGCGGCTTCCCGGACAAAACGGATCACCGGTTCAAAGCTGTCGTAGGGGTGATGAACAAAAAGATCTTCCGCTGCGATAAGGTCAAAAATGGAAGCTTCAGATCGAAAAATATCCGGCACCACCGGTTCGAAGGGCGGGTATTTCAGCTGTTCATAGCCCGGTGTGTCATAGGCCTTCATGAGAAAGGTCAGGTCCAGGGGGCCTTCAATGAGGTAGATTTCGCCTTTGTGAATTTCCAGGGAGTTCTGCAGGAGTTCCAGCAGCCGCTGGTCCATCCGGGCATCCGCTTCCAGTCGAATGGCTGCGCCCCACCGGCGGCGCTTGATGGATTTTTCGATTTCCATGAGCAGGTCTTTGGCTTCTTCCTCTTCCAGGGACAGGTCGGCGTTCCGGGTAATGCGAAAAGGATGGGCACATAATACCTGCTGCCCGGCAAAAAGATGATCCGCAAAAAGGAGAATCAGTTCTTCCAGCAACAGAAAATCTGTGACTGCCGGCAAACCGGGGGGCAGTTCCACCAATCGGGGCAGCATGGCAGGTACCTGAACGGTGGCAAAGGTGGGGGCCTCCTCCGGAGTGGGCTGCACCAGCAGGGCTATGTTCAGGCTCCGGTTCAGAATCAGGGGAAAAGGCCGGGAAAAATCCACTGCCATGGGGGTCAGCACCGGGTATACCATCTGCCGGTAATAGTCTTCCACATATTGTTGCTGCACCGGTGTCAGATCTTTTGGTTTCAGGATTCGAAACCCTTCCTGTTTCAACCGTTGTTTGACGCTTCGGTTGAAAATATTGTGCTGATCCCGGGTCATCTGGTGAATCCGCTGGGATAAAAGTTTCAGTTGCTGCTTGGGGGTCAGCCCGGCTGGGTCTGGTTTGTTGTATCCCGCATGGATCTGGTCTTTCAGAGAGGCTATCCGCACCATAAAGAACTCGTCCAGATTGGAACTGACAATGGCCAGAAACTTCATCTGTTCGAAAATGGGATTGCGGCGGTCCCGGGCTTCTTCCAGCACCCGGTGGTTGAATTCCATCCAGCTGAGCTCCCGGTTGATAAAATGTTCGCTGCCGTATGTCATGGACTCATCTTCCTTTTCACTTTCAATCGGGGCCGGATCCCGAACACTTCCTGGAAAAATTCTGATTTGATACCGAAGGACCATTCCTCCAACAGGGTATCCTGCTGTGATTCTGCCTGTATCAACATCTCATGATCCCGAATTTGCACCTTCAGGTTGTGTATCTTCTGCCGGTGGCTGCGATCCAGGGCATCGGCAATCCGAATGATGGCCACCATTTTAGCGGTGGTCACCCGGTCCCGGGGACGAAGCCGCTGGTAATTGTCGTGGGTGTCTTCCGGTGTTTTGCTGGCGTGGTACCTGGCGACATTGGCCACGATTTCCAGGTCGGCTTCTGACAGACCCAGTATTTCAGATCCCTTGATCAGATGGTAAGAGTGTTCATAATGCCGGTTCAGATTCATGAATTTACCGATATCATGAAGGATCGCCGCTAGGCTCAACAGAGATTTTTCCTGTTCCCGCATGCCATGGGTGCGTTTCAGGGCATCGAACAGCACCAGGGATTTTTCCTCCACATCCCGGGCGTGATTCATGTCTGCATGGTATTTTCTGGCCAGAGCATTGGCCAGGTCCCTGATATCTGTCAGAAATTCCCGCTGTCGGGGGGTTTTGAACCGCTGGTCCACAAAGTCGGCGATGATTCCGTCACTCAGGGACACCAGGGGGGTATACAGCCGGTCCGCCGTGGTCATTTCCAGACACTTTTTCAGCACCATCATGGAAGGCAGCAGGGTGGCCGCCATATCACCGGATATTCCGTAGTCTTTGGCCAAAAGGGGTGTGGGTCTGGTGGTGATTTCCTGAAAAAACCGCTGAAAATCTTTTCGTGATATTTGTCTCATCTCATGAAGGTTGTCTGTCTGGTTACAGAGTTTGCTGATGATTTTCATTTCACTGCCCAACGCCACAAAATTTTGCAGCCGGTACCGGTCCCGGATAAAGGCAAGGATATCCAGATGGCTTTCAATATATTCTTCCAGCAGGGCGGGGAATTCATGGGTGCGCTGTTCCAGGTGGGCCAGTACTTCCCGCAGCCGCAGGTGCCCCAGTTTGATGTTGTGGGTGCGCTGCAGCCGGCCTTCGTGATAAAAAGTCATTTCCACGCTGCCGGACCCCACTTCCACCACCATCAGCCCCTGCTGCCGGATGGTTTCGTGCTCCGGCAGCCGTTCCCGGATGGCTTTATAGGTGTAATACCGTTCCTGGGCATTGTTCAGCACTTCCACTTTCAGCCCGGTTTTTAACTTGATCTGGTCCATGAGATACTCCCGGTTCTGGGCTTCCCGGATGGCGCTGGTGGCAACTGCCCGGTAGTGCCTGGACTGATAATCCTGCATCAGATGCTGGAACCCGGTGATGATTTCACAGGTTTCCTCCACGGTTTCATAGCTGACTTTTCCCATGGAAAACGTGTCCCTGCCCAGAGAGGCGGGTTTGGAAAGCTGTTCGATGGGCCTGACTGCCCCGGTTTCATCCACTTCCACAATATGCATCTTCAGGGAATAGGACCCCAGATCGATGGCGCTCATAATTGTTTTTTTCCGGGTTTCCGGCATCCGTGCCGCCTCCTTTTCCTTCTTGGCTGATTATAAGCTTCTTACCCTTTTTCCAGTGAAATATATGATAAAGAAGAAAGGTTTCCAAAAAGAAAAACCGATTTCGCAGCCATGGGTGGCTTCGAAACCGGAGGGGATACCCTGGCGCCTATGCCATTTCCTCCAGGACTGTCCCCAGTCGTTTGATTCCTTCCCGGATCTTTTCTTCCGGCATGTTGGAAAAATTCAGCCGCATGGTGTTCAGTCCCCCGCCATTGGCAAAGAAAGAATCGCCGGGCACAAAGGCCACCTCTTTTTCAACGGCCTTTTTGAAGACTTCCCGGGCATCCATCTGCTCGGGGAGTTCCACCCAGGTAAAGAGGCCTCCGTTGGGATACACATAGGTGAGGCCTGCCAGTTTGGGGAAATAGGTGTCCATGGATTCCATCATCACGTCGCGCCGTTTTCGGTAGACTGCCTTAATGGTTTCAATATGGGCATCCAGATCTTCGTCCTCCATAAACTGGTTCAGTTCCCGCTGAGCCAGGGAACTGGTCTGCAGGTCTGCTCCCTGT
>CALGAJ010000133.1 GCA_937951975.1 uncultured Desulfotignum sp. | reverse complement strand
ACCTGCGGTCCAGGCCCTGGCCAGGGCCGATGCCGTGATTCTGACCCGGTGTCCGGACACACCTGAGGTCCTGTCCCATCCTGTTTCGGCGCTTGCTCCGGATCTGCCGATATTTCACAGCCGGCATCAGCCGTTTCTGGCGGGGGTGTATCCGGCCGGTTCCCCAAACAGCCAATCGCATTTTACCCCGCAAAAAAAATCTGAAACACCGCCATTGTCAGACCGTCTTAAAGGTGTGTCTGTGGTTCTGTTCTCCGGTATTGCCGAAAACCGGGCCTTTTTCCGCACCATCCGGGGGTTTGGCGCAAATATCCTGGATCACCTTGAATTTGAGGACCATTACCGGTATAAGAGGGCTGACATTTTACAGATCCGGGACCGGGCAAAGGCGTTGAATGCATCTATGCTGCTGACCACCCAGAAAGACTGGGCCCGGCTGGACAAAGATATTGTCTGGCCCCTGGATCTGGGCGTCATCGGGATCACCCTGACACTTGAAAATGAATCCGGGTTCAGCCGCCTGGTTGAAACCCGGATTCAAACGTGAGACATCAATGAATCATGAAAGATGAACACATATACCGGCTGTTGAAGCGGATGATTTCTTTTATGGGAATCATTCCCATCCCGGTGGCGGATTTTTTTGCCCGGGTTCTGGGACGGCTCTGGTTTCGAATAGACAAACGCCATCGCAACATCACCCTGGACAACCTGACCTGGGCATTCGGCCGTGAATGGTCAGAAGAAAAAATCGAGCAAACCGCCCGGCAGGTATTTGTCAACATTGCATCCATGCTGTTTGAAGTGGCCTGGTCGGCCCGGCTCTCCAAATCCCGGTTTCTGTCTCATTTCACGGTCAAAGGGCTGAGGCATGTGAAAGCGGCCCATGCCAAAGGAAAAGGGGTTCTGGTGATCACCTGCCACATGGGCAATTTTGAGATGCTGATTCCGGCCATTGAAGGCACTGGATTAAAAGGGTATGCCATCTACCGTAAACTGGATTTTGAACCCCTTGAACGCTTGATCCGCAGATTGAGACAACGGTTCGGAGTGACCATGGTCCCCATGCGGGGAGCGTCCAGTAAACTGGAGGATATCCTGGCATCCGGCGGGGTGGTGGGAACCCTGATCGATCAGAATGTGGACTGGTATAAAGGGGTGTTTGTCCGGTTTTTCGGCCGGCCTGCCTGCACCAACAGCGGTCTGGCCAAACTGGCCATGAAAACAAACGCGCCGGTGGTGCCTTTATACACCATCCGTCACGGCAGGCAGTTTATCATCCAGTTTCTGCCGGAAGTGCCTGTGACCGTGACAAAAGATCCCATCACGGATATTGAAACCAATACCCAGCGGTTCACCACGGCTGTGGAGACCATGGTCCGCCAGTGTCCGGACCAGTATTTCTGGGTGCACAACCGGTGGAAGACCAAACCCTGGTGCCTGTGGCCCAGGCAAAAATCCCGGTAACCCTTTGATCTGAAAAACAATGACGCAAAATATATCCAATCAAACCTGCCGCAGAATTCTGATCCGGGCCGCCAACTGGGTGGGGGACGCCATCATGACCACACCGGTGATCCGGGCGGTGCGCAGAAATTTTCCGGATGCGCATATCACGGTACTGGCCAAACCCTGGGTGATTCCCGTGTATGAGAACAATCCTCATGTGGATGACGTGATGGTATATGATGCAGCAGGCCGCCACAAAATGGGGGCGGGATCTCTGCGTCTGGCAAAGGATATCAGGCAGCGGCGGTTTGACCTGGCCATTCTCATGCAGAATGCCTTTGAGGCGGCCCTGCTGGTTTTCCTGGCCCAGGTTCCGGTGCGGGCGGGATACAATACCGATGCCAGAACCTGGCTGCTCAAGCCGGCGATTCCTCTCAATCCGGCACTGAAAAAAAAACATCTGATCGATTATTATCTGGGGATTCTCACCGGTGCCGGGCTGGCAACCCACGGCCGGCAAATGGACCTGTGTATTTCACCCTCCGACCGGGATGCTGCGGTGCACCGGTTGGCACAGATCCGGCCCCTGTCGTCAAAACCGGTTCTGGGCATCAATCCCGGGGCGACCGGGGGAACCGCCAAACGCTGGTTTCCGGATCGGTATGCCGCCTTGTGCCAACGCCTGGCCAAAACCTATGACACGCAGATTCTGATTTTCGGGGGGCCTGAAGACCGGGCCCTGGGTGAGCGGATTGGTGCCATGGCACCGGGGTGCTGTGTGAACCTGGCCGGTGAAACCACCCTGGGCCAGGCGTTTGCCCTGATTCAGCAGTGCGACCTGTTTGTCACCAATGATTCCGGTCTCATGCACGCGGCCGCTGCCTTGAATATTCCCCAGGTGGCCATTATCGGTTCCACCGATCCGGTGGCCACCTCCCCGGACAGCCCGGCCAGCACCATTATCCGGGTACCGGTGCCCTGCGCCCCGTGTCTCAAGGATGAGTGTCCCATTGACCATGCCTGCATGGACCGGATCACGGTGGATATGGTGTTCGACACCTGTTGCCGGATCCTGGATTCATGAGCCTGGGCCCTGGATTTCAAGGAGAAAGAAACTGTTTTCAGCCATTAAAAAAATTCTGATCATCAAGCCCAGTGCATTTGGGGATATCATTCATTCTTTGCCGTTTCTGTCTGCCGTCAAAAAGCGGTTTCCCCACGCCCGGGTGGACTGGGTGGTGTCACACGGCCTTCACACCTTTCTGGAAGGCCATCCCCTGATCCACACCCTGTGGGTGATAAAAAAAGACCAATGGAAACAATGGTCCCGCATGGAAGACACGGTCAAAGAAATCCTGTCTTTGAAAAAACAACTGGGCCGGGTGGGATATGATGTGGCCATTGACCTGTCCGGGCTGTTCCGGTCCGGGGTGATCACCTGGTTTTCCAAAGCCCCGGTCCGGCTGGGATTTGCAGAATCCGATGAAGGCAGCCCGTTTTTTTATACCCATAAAATTCACGGCAGCATGAAAATCCACGCCATTGACCGGTATCTTGAGATTGCAAGGTTCATGGGTTGTAAGATCAATACCATTGAATATCCCCTGGCACCGTATGACCCGGCCCCGGACATTTTGCAGGCCCTGCCCAAAAAGTATGTGGTCATGGCCCCGTCCGCCGGTAAACCGGCCAACCAGTGGCCGGCGGAAAAATTCGGGGAACTGGCGTCCCGCCTGGCTCTGCCCTGTGTGATCATCGCTTCGGCCAATGAAGCGGATATTGCCGATACCGTGGTGGCTCATTCAAAGGGAAACGTCATGTCCATTGCCGGGAAAACCGGTCTCAAAGAGCTGATCCCTGTTATCAGCCGGGCCGCGTTTTTTGTGTGCAACGACACCGGTCCCATGCACCTGGCCGCCGCCCTGAACATCCCGGTGTTTGCTATTTTCGGTCCGGCCAACCCGGTACGCACCGGTCCTTATGGAGACATTCACACGGTGATCCAGCTGGATCTGGCCTGCGCCCCCTGTTATGCAAAACATCCCTGCACCCGGTATGATTTCAGATGCATGAAAGATCTGGCTGTGGATCAGGTGTATGATGCCATTTACCGGAAAACAAAAGCACCATGAAACTGTCTGTCATCGTTACCACCTATAACCGGCCGGATGCGCTGAAAAAAGTGCTGCAAGGCCTGTATGCCCAGACCCGGCTCCCGGACGAGATTCTGGTGGCGGATGACGGGTCCACGGAGGATACCCGGCTGGTGGTGTCGGGCTTTGAAAACCGGGCGGGTCTAAAGTTAAGCCATGTCTGGCAGAAAGACAAAGGGTTCCGGCTTTCCAGGATTCGAAATAAGGCCATATCAGCATCAACCGGTGATTATCTGGTGTTTCTGGATGGGGACTGTATTCCGGGACCTTCTTTTGTTGAAGATCATTTCCGGCTTGCCCGAAAGGGGTTTTTTTTCCAGGGGAAAAGGGTACTGGTGAATCAGAAAGCTGAGCAGCGCTTTGAATTCTGGGATACACAGTCTATTTTTCGGAGGGTGTATCACCTGGTGTGCCGAAATGTGTCAAACGCCCATCATCTTTTTCGCATATCTTTTTTCCCTACCTGGTCCACCCGGAAATTGTCCGGCATCCGGGGGTGCAACATGGGATTTTTCAGGCAGGATCTGCTGGACGTGAACGGATACAATGAATCGTTTACCGGATGGGGAAGAGAAGATCAGGAAATTGTGGTTCGTCTGTATAATCTGGGGGTGGCAAGAAGAGAAAATCCTTTTAATGCGATTTGTTATCATCTGTGGCACCGGGAAAATCCCCGAAACCGGCTTTCGGACAATGACCGTCTGCTGGAAAAAGCCATGGCCGCCGAATCCCATGTATGCAGGAACGGGCTGAAAAGCCTGGAACAACATGGATCATTGTATGATTTAAATTCATCTGACACTACAGAGTAATTATGGCAAAATTATCGGTTTATATTATCGCGTTTAATGAACAAGACAAAATCCTGGACGCGGTCCAAAGTGTGGCCTGGGCGGATGAAATCATTGTGGCGGATTCCTTCAGCACGGATCGCACCGCAGCCATTGCCAAGGATCTCGGGGCCCGGGGGGTCCAGATCCCGTTCAAAGGATTCGGAGATTTGAGAAACCAGGCGATTTCCGCCTGCACCCATGACTGGATTTTCAGCCTGGATGCGGATGAGCGCTGTACAAAGGCGGCCAGAGAGGAGATATCCCGGATCATCCATGACCCGGACAGCAAAGATGCCTATTATGTGCCCCGGCGCAACTATTTCATGGGAAAATGGATTCGACACGGGGGGTTTTATCCGGATTTCCGCCAGCCCCAGATATTCAGAAAAGGAGCGCTTCGGTTTGAAAACGATGCCGTGCACGAACGGTATGAAGTGATCAGCCAGCAGCCCTGCGGCACCTTGAAATCATTTATTCATCAGATTCCGTTTAAAAATCTGGAAGAGATCATCCACAAGGCCAACCGGTATTCGACGCTGGGCGCTGAAAAACTGGATGACGCAAATAAAAAATCCGGCATGTGGACGGCCGTAACCCATGGATTATGGGCCGCATTTTCCATCTATATTCTCAAACGGGGCTTTCTGGACGGATGGCCAGGATTCATCATTGCATTTGCCAATTTTGAAGGCACTTTTTATAAATATGCCAAATTTTATCTGAAAAAAAATGGACGGGATGATTTTTTAAAAATCAGTCCGGATTTATAAAAGACACAGAACAAAACCTTTGTCTGTAAAAAATTATTGCTTTTCAAGATTTAACTGATGGTGGAGTTGATAGATCCGCAGAATATTTTTTCCCATGGCATCGATGGTGTGAAACTCCTGGACTTTTTCCCGGGCGGTATTCACCCGGTTTTGGGTGTCGAATTCCCGGGACAGGGTTTCCAGTATCAGCCCTGCCAAAGTGTCGGCATCCCCGGGATCAAAGAGCAGTCCGGTTCTGTCGTGTTCAATGATATCCGGTATGCCGCCGGTTCTTGAACCGATGACCGGACACTCGCAATACATGGCTTCCAGCAAAGCCTGGGGCACCCCTTCAAATGGAATACCGTTGATATTTTCAGAGGCCAGCACCTTGCAGTCCAGTGCCCGGTAAACAGGCCAGACATCATCCGTGAACCCCATGAAATGGGTTCGGGAAGCGATCTCCGGATCCCGGGTCATTTTTTCCAGTTGTTCCCGGTAAGCATCCGGGCCGCTTCCCACCAGGACCAGGTGATGAGGCATGTGATTGTGCACCTGTTTGAATGCGTTTACCAGGGTAGCGACCCCCTTGTCTTGGGACAGGCGGCCCACAAATCCCACAAAACGGGTATCCGGCGGGCATCCGAGCGTCTTTGCCAGATTTTTTCTAGCCGATTCCCGGTGGGGCAGGGCGTCCGGCGGCAGAATTCCGCTGGGCATGGAAAATACCTGCCTGTCATTGAGTTTGAAAACATTTTTGAGATGCCGGGTGGTGTACCCGGCTGTAGTGAAAATATGGGTGGCATATTTTTTGTAAATCAGCCGGTTGTACCAGGAGTCTCTGACATGGGCGCTGATGTGCCGGGAAAGAATCCGGCACCTGATTTTTTTTTGATATGCCGCCAGAAGGGCGATCCGGGAGTCTTCATTGCCATGGGTATTGACAATATCAGGTTGTTCATTGGCAAGGACACGTCTGAGAAACCGATAGTCTGAAATCATTTCTGATTTTTTGAAATCAATTTCGTAGGTTCGAAAGCCGTTCTGCCTGGACTTGTGTAACAGCGGGGTGTTCCGGGGAGTGGCCACAATGACGTCATGACCATTGTTTCTCATCCACACCGCTTCATTGAAAATGCGTTTTTCCAGCCCGCCCCACTGGGTGTGGCAGGTGGTGTGAATGATTTTAAAATGAGATTGAGACGGCGTCAGCATTGCTGCAGCACCCTTTCCACCCGCTGGATATCCTCGGGCAGATCGATCTCCGGGGAATCAAATGCGGTCACGGCCACATGAATGGGAAATCCATGTTCCAAAACCCGGAGCTGTTCCAGTTTTTCCACGGCTTCGCACCGGCCTGTGGAAAGAGTGACAAACCGGTCCAGAAACGATTTTTTATAGGCGTAAAACCCCAGGTGCTTGTAGTAATCGGCTTCGGTGTCCGCATCTCTGGGAAACGGGATCTGGGCCCGGGAAAAATACAAGGCATTTCCCCGGGTGTCAAAGACCACTTTGACATCCTTGGGGTCGGTGACTTCTCTGGGATTCCGGATTTTAAAGGCCAGTGTGGACATTTCCACTTCCGGGTCTTTGTCAAACGGGGAGATCAGGTCATCCAGGGACCGGGGGTCGAACACGGGCTGGTCCCCCTGGATATTGATGATAATATCATCCGGGCCCAGTTTGAGGATATTGGCGGTTTCCGCCACCCGGTCGGTACCGGAGCGGCAGGTGTCCGAGGTCATGACGGCATTGCCGCCGAACGCTTCTACGGCCGCAACAATACGGGGGTCATCCGTGGCCACCCAGACGTCGGTCACTGCAGCGGATTTTTTTGCCTGTTCATATACCCGCTGGATCATGGGCCGGCCGGCAATGGGGACAAGGGGTTTTCCCTGGAGCCGGCTGGAGCCGTAACGGGAAGGGATGATAGCAATGGGCATGGGGGTTCTCTTACATGTTTAAAAACAGAGACCGTGCCTTGTCTCTGGTCATGATCGTCTGCCAGTCTTTTCCCAGACAGTTTTCCCACAGCGGGGCCAGCCCTAAAGCCACATCGATCATGGTGTTCATCTGTGCGTCATCCAGATTTTTTGTCACCTGCCTGGGGATATCCACCCCGGTTTTTTCCATCATGACACGGAATTCTTTCACCCCGTCGGGATAGTATTCCTCCAAGGCGTCGAATGCGATGCAGCACCCCACCCCGTGGTGGATTCCCAAAAGAAAGGAAAGCCCGTAGGACAAGGCATGGCAGGCCCCCACCTGGGAATAGGCAATGCTCATGCCCCCGAAAAACGAAGCCATCATCAGTTTGTCCGCCGCATCCGGATGATTTTCCAGAAACACCTGACGGCACAGATCCAGGGATTTTTCCCCATAGGCTTTGGAAAATTCGTTCAAATAGGTGCCGGCCAAAGATTCGATGCAGTGGATATAGCAGTCCATGCCGGTATAAAAATACTGGTCTTTGGGAACGCCGGCTGTGAGTTCCGGATCCAGGACCACCTGGTCGAACACCGTGTAATCCGAGTTCAGCCCCAGTTTTTTTTCAGGCCCGGTGAGCACGGTGGTGCGGGACACTTCAGCTCCGGTGCCCGACAGGGTGGGCACGGCTGCATGGTACACGGCCGGATGTTTGATCAAATCCCATCCCTGATATTCGGCGGAGGACCCCGGATGGGTGAGCATCAAAGAAACGGCCTGGGCAAGATCCATGGTGGCGCCGCCACCGATGCCCACCACGCCGCAGGGCAGGGTCGAACGAGCATCTTTCACCTGTCGGGTGAGCTGGTCCACATACCGGGTTTTGGGTTCATCATCCACATTGACATACAGCAGCAGATCATTGTCATGCAAAGGGATGCGGGATGCCAGAGCGGTCCCGGTAAATACATCGTCGGTGACAAACACCACCCAGTCTTTCAGGGTGGTGCGCTGGGGGGACAGGATCTCATCGAGCTGGCTGAAACAGCCCCGGCCGAAGATCACCCGGGGCACCAGTTTAAAATTTCTAAACATTTTTTTCCTTATTTTGTTTGTGTCAGATATTTGTTAATGCTTTTTCAATGGCGGCCACACGTTTTTCCAGGTCCGGGTCTGTCCAGGACAGCATGATCTGCATGGACAGGGTACGTTTCATGATTGCATCGGATTCCGGCAAACTGACCTGGGTGTAATCAGGCAGGTTGCCGCATAATTGAGCGGGCAGGGGGGCTGCACCGGTCATCTGTTTCAGGTGGTGCCATTTTTTAAAATAATGCCAGTTGTTGTCATACCAGTAAGGGCAGGGAACGTTGTTGGCTGCCAGATTTTCAGCGGCTTGGCGGGTTTTTTCTTCCGTGGGCAGCATAAAACTCAAAAATGTGGCGGAATCTCCGGACGGATCCGGCAGATGCCTGAACGATATCCCGGGCAGATTTTTCATAGCATGCTTGAGGATCTGTTTGTTTTTCCGCTGGATCGTTAAAATTTCATCCAGTTTCCTGAGCTGGGCCAGTCCCACGGCGGCATTGAGTTCCGAGATGCGGTAGTTGGTCCCTAAAATAGGATGATCATCCGCGCCCCGGTCCGGTCCGCCCAGATGATCATGGCCGTGATCCGCATACTGGTGGCAGATGTCATAAACGGTTGGATCATCCGTGATCACGGCCCCGCCTTCTCCGCAGGTCACGGTTTTGACCGCATCAAAGGAAAAGCATCCAGCCTTGCCAAAGGTGCCCAGATATTTGCCCTGAAACGCGGCACCCAGGGACTGGCACGCATCTTCCAGCAGGATCAGGCCGTTGCGGTCGCAGAAATCTTTGATCTCATCGATGCGGGCCATGGCGCCGCACATATGGACCGGAATGACCGCCTTTGTTTTCGGGGTCAGAACCGCATCCAGCCGGTCCGGATTCAGGCACAGGGTGTCATCGATTTCCCCGAACACCGGCACGGCCCCGGCCTGAAGCACGGCTTCAAACGTGGCCACAAACGTGAAAGGCGGCACGATCACCTCGTCCCCGGCCCCGATGCCGCAGGCAGCCATGGCGGTGGACAAAGCGGCCGTTCCGCTGGAACACAGGTGGCTGTAGGCCGATCCGGTGATATCACACAATGTTTTTTCAAATTCCAGGGCTTTGTAGTGGCCGTTTCTGGCCCCATCAAACCCGTAACGCATCAGAACGCCGGTGGACAGCACATCGGTCACTTCTTTTCTTTCCTTGTCACCGAACAGTTCAAATCCGGGCATGGCAGACTCCTATCATCATGGGTGTATTATTAAAAATATATTTCTATCACATTCTTGGCGCAAGTTTCAAGCATGGTTCATCAATTCCGGCAGTGAAAAGCCATTGACCTGTGATCACAGCCCTGCTTATAATGACCCGTCAAATCATGCCGTGTTCAGAAACAAGCAGTAAAAATCAAGGTGAAACAGCGTGTGTCAGCCATTGTCATTATATATTCATGTGCCTTTTTGCAAAAGAAAATGTCCGTATTGTGATTTTTTTTCAGTGACGGACCGGTCTTTGATACCGGCATATGTGGACGGGGTGTGCAAAGAGATCCGGATCTGGTCTGGCATGACAACCGGCCGGGTTCAGACTCCATTGCACACCCTTTACCTGGGGGGCGGGACCCCGTCTGTGCTGTCCGTGACCCAGACGGCCCGGATTCTGAAAACCGTGCATCAAACATTTGGGGTGACACCGGATGCGGAAATCACCATGGAGGTGAATCCAGGGACAGTGGATGCCGCGTATCTGTCCGCCATCCGGCAATCGGGAATCAACCGCCTCAGCATCGGTGCCCAATCCTTTGATCCGGCCAAGCTGTCGTTTCTGTCCCGGATCCATACCCGGGATCAGGTGTTTGAGACCCTGTCCGGGGCGGACCGGGCCGGATTCTCCAATATCGGGCTGGATTTGATGTATGCGCTGCCCAAAGAAACTGAAACTGTGTGGCAGACGGACCTGGACACGGCCCTGGCATTACAGCTGCCGCACCTGTCCTGCTATATGCTGACCCTGGAGCCGGGCACCCCTTTTTACGGGCAATATCAAAGCGGGCATTTCAGCCCCTGTGATCCGGCCCGATGCACTGATTTTTTTGTCCACACCTCCCGGGTGCTGGAGCATGCCGGGTATTCTCATTATGAGGTATCCAATTTTGCCAGAAATACACACTATCGATCAATGCACAACATCCATTACTGGGAACGCGGGGCATATCTGGGAGTCGGCCCGTCCGCCCATTCGTTTCTGCCCGACGGGTTGTCAGGCTCCGGTGGACAAAGATATGGGGTCGGTTCCGGTCCGGTCCGGGCCTGGAACGAGGCGGATATTCAGATGTGGCTGGACCATCTGACCGCCGACCGGCTGCCCTGGGCCGGTCATGAAATCCTGAGTCCGGCCCAGGAAAAACTGGAACAGATCATGCTGGGACTGCGGACGGATTTCGGGGTCGATACCAGCGGGCTTGACCCGGAGATTCTGGTCTTGATGAACCGGCTGGTTGATCAGGGATCAGGTATTTTCTTTTACCATTCCAGAGAAGGTTTCAGTGCCCGGCATTTCAGGTTGACCCGTTCCGGGCTGACTTGTCTGGACGGCATTGTGGATGCCATTGTCCAAAAGATAACATGACCGTTTCATGATTTTCTTCTCAGCTGCCGGGTATCCCCCACCCGGATGGTCAGGTGAACGGCATCAAAATACTCGATCAAAGGGATCACGTATTTGCGGGAGATGTTGGTCATGTCCTTGAATTCCGGGGTGGTGATGGATTCATTTTTCTTCAGAAATGTCACCAGCTCTGCTTCCAGGCGGGCCATTACCCGGGCATCAAAATACAGGTCATCTTTGGTCTTGATGATCTGTTTTTCATCAATGAGCATTTGCAGCACATCCATGGCGGTTTTTTTGTCCAGATCCAGGTCCTGGCACACGGTCCGGAAAAAGGGCGGGGTCAGGCCGGCGGACCGGTAGATGCCCAGAATGTCTTCTTTGATCTGGTGCTGATCCACCTGCAATGCCACTTTAAAATCCGCCAGTTTCACCAGATTTTTGTCCTGGATAACCGTGTTTTCCTTTTCAAGACGGGAAAACAGGATGTTGAAAAATCTGGAATCCTTGATGTACCGGAACTTGGATTTCAGCTCCTGGGTGGGCATGCCTTCCTTTAATGGATTGGCGTCATGATACTGCCGGATTTTTTCCACCACCTTATGTTTAAATTCGTCAAAAAACGCCCCGCTGACATATGTCTGTTTTTCCTTGTCCGTCTGGATGACCGCCTGCTGGGCCAGCAGTTTCTGAAGGGTGGTGGACAGTTTTTTGTCAGACAGGTTGGTCATAACCCGCAAATCATTGAAACTCAACCCTTTGAACCCGTTCAAAGACAGAAAAAACAGAATGGTCTGCTCAGGATCATCTGCTGCCAAACCGGTCAGGCCCTGGACGACAGCGGCGTCCATATGCCGGTATTTTCTGGCCACGGGATTGAGAATGGCTCCGCCGCCGATGGTTTTGACCGGTGAATAGCTCCGGATCACATACCGGTCGTCCTTGATACAGCACACCGGGGATTCCAGCCGGAACTGCACCAGTGCGTCCTCTCCGGGCAAAAGTTCATCTCTGTCAAGCAGAACCATATACCCCAGAATTTCACTGGTGCCGGAATGAAACCGGACCCGGGTCCGGACTTTGGCGGGTTTGGCATTGGATTTCAGATAGTGAAATCCTGCATCTACCATATAGCTTTCGATCAGGGTATCCGGGGTGGAAAGAGTATCGCCCCGGCCGACGGATTCCTTGTCCAGCCCCTGGAAATTGATGGCGGTCCGGGTACCGGGGCCGGCCTCGTTCACACTGCTGGAATGCACCTGAATCCCCCGGACCTTGGACACAAGCCGTTTGGGATAGACCATGATGTCCTCCCCCACCCGGATCCGGCCCGATGTCAGGGTGCCGGTGATGACCGTGCCGAATCCTTTCATGCTGAAAACCCGGTCCACAGGCAGGCGGAAGATGGAGGAAAATCTGCGCTCCGGCAGCTGCCGGCAGATCTTTTCCAGGGCCGCCAGAAATTCATCCAACCCCTGACCCGTGGCCGAAGACACGGGGATGACCGGCTGATCTTCCAGAAACGTGCCGTCCACAAAATCATGAATATCTTCCAGGGCCAGCTCCAGCAGGTCCTCGTCCACCAGATCGGTCTTGGTCAATGCGATCAGCCCGTGCTCAATGCCCATGAGGTGACATATTTCCATGTGCTCCCGGGTCTGGGGCATCACACCTTCGTCCGCCGCAATGACCATGGTGACCACATCGATCCCGGAAGATCCGGCCACCATGTTTTTCACGAATTTTTCATGGCCGGGCATATCCACAATACCGATATGGGTGCCGCCGGGCAGGTCCAGAAAGGCAAACCCCAGCTCAATGGTGATGCCCCGCTGTTTTTCCTCTTTTAGGCGGTCGGTTTCGATGCCGGTGAGCGCTTTGACCAGGCTGGTCTTGCCGTGATCGATATGACCGGCCGTACCGAGTATGATGTTTTCCACTGAAGCTATCCTTTTTTACCGGCTTTGGAAGTTTTAAAATACCGCATGGCATAGGCCAGGGCCACCAGCACCAGACCGGTGATAACCCCGTGAAACAGCCCCCATTCCGGCCGGAAAACCCGGATCAGAAGAATGCCGAACACCAGTCCGAGAATGAGCCGGATCACAAAGATGAGCAATGTATTCATGCCGTTCCTTTTTTTGTATGGTTTCTGTATTTTTTATTTCAAAGGATAATAGTCAAACAACCGTGCCAGGTCAATGTTTAATGTCGCCCCCTTTTTTCACTGGAGTCTAATAAAAAACTATTGAAAAATAAAATCAGTTCAGATATATTGTCAAGGTTTTTTGCGGTGGGTGTAGCTCAGTTGGTAGAGCACCAGGTTGTGGCCCTGGTGGCCGCGGGTTCAAGTCCCGTCACTCACCCCATTTTAATCTTTGTTTGTTCCTTTTTTTCCTGATTGACAAAAGACTAATTTAAAGCAGCGGCATGCGGGGCATGTCTGCCAGAATCCGTTTTTGTCTTGTCTCCAGATTCGGGGTCGGGTCATTGGGGGACAATATATGGGGGCTGGGAAGAATCGCTGCCATCAGGGCGGCCTGATCCGGAGTCAGTTCGGATGCAGAAGATTGATAATAGCGCCGGGCACCGGCCTGAGCCCCCACGATACCGGTGCCCCAGTCCACGGTGTTCAGATATATTTCCAGAATTCGCGCTTTGCTCCATATCAATTCAATCAGCACCGTGTACCAGGCTTCTCCCAGTTTTCTCAACGGATTGCGTGTGGCCGGCAGAAACAAGGACCGGGCCGCCTGCATGGTAATGGTGCTGGCCCCTCTGGCGGATTTTCCTTCCAGCACATCGTTGATGACAACTTTTATCTCCTTGAAATCAAAGCCGTGATGGGTGAGAAAACGCTGGTCTTCCGCAGCAATGACCGCTTGTCTCAAATAAGGCGAGATATCCGACAGATTTTGCCATTCATAGGCATGCACCACATAGGGCGCATCAAACCATTGATGGCGCAGCCGTTCCCATACCATATTCACGGTAAACGGCGGGTTGACGAATTTTAATACCGCCACCTGGCACAGGGTCAGGCTGACCAGGACCAGAAAAAATTTGACCAGGGTTTTGAACACCCATGCAGCTATGGCGTGGCGTCGTGTTTTTTTCTTTTTCATGGATTTCATTTTGTCCGGAATCGTATCGGCAAATCCCGTGGTTGTCAATCCGGTTCGTCCGTGATATAGCCCCGTCATGAACCCTGAGATCTCATAACTGGAACGATCAGGAGCAACCGCCGCGCTATGACATATAATTTCGATCCGGACAAATGGTATGATGATGAATTGTTCATCATTGAAACAAAGTTCAAGCAAGGGGAAATGGACCAAAACGCCCATGACCGGGCCGTGGCGGAACTGGACCGGCGGCTGGCTGATATGTGGCGCCGGCTGGACGGCACCTATCAGGTTGGCAAGGATTGATTGGGTCCTGATAATGGGGATCTTGCGAAGTTTCTGCAACTGTGTTATTCATGATCCGTTTTAATCTGCGCGCCCGTAGCTCAGCTGGATAGAGCATTGGACTTCGAATCCAAGGGTCGGGGGTTCGAATCCCTCCGGGCGTGCCAGTAAAATCAATTCAGTTGCCAGAGGGGTATGAGTTTTAGTAAATTATGCCTGCTGGATGCAATATCGTGGTTGTATGTACATTGGTTTCCGGAGTCGTCTGTCCTTGTGTTTTAGGTCCTCCAAGAGTCGCCCAGCCGACTGCCACCAACTCACCATCATTAAAGAGGTAGGGTGTGAATTCGTCATCAGTAGTAAGCCCATCAGGTTGCCAGCCGCTTCTGAAATAAAGAATTTCAACCAAAGTGCCGTCTTTTTTATACATGTCCGGTTGTTTGATATCAGTATTTTTCAAGTGTGCCTGCGTGGGTTGTAATAATTCCATGACCTCCGATTTTGACATACCCAAACTCACTTTAGGTGCTGCTGCCATGTAATCATCTACCGTTAACTGGTACGGCGAAATTACTGCGGCACACCCAGCCAATGTAACCAGCACCATGACTATAATTGATTTATAAATCATCGGGTTCTCCTTATGATTGTTGGCAAAAATTCACCTGTCTTTGCAACTATCATGGATTCTGAAAAAGCTCAACAATATTAACAATCTGAATCCGCTAACAGTAAAATTTGTCTTTCTTGATATCGTGTTTTCTGATAGTATACTCCCGGTATTCAAGACCCTTGTGTTTGGTTTTATCCATTTATGGTTTTATGGTTTGCCATGATCATTGAGATTTCAGGAGGAAAGCATGGCTCATCAGAAAAAAAGGACCTCTCCGGCGTGTGCGGCCTGTGATATTTCCGTGCCACAGAAGATCTGTTTTACGGATCAGGGCAAAGGCCCGAAAGGGTGCCCGACGGTGGCGTATCCATCGATTCTGGAAGCGGCCAATCAAGCCTATGCAGCATCGGATGTGAACCAGTTCGCCCACATGGCATCGGTGCAGGAGGCCCACTGTTACGCCAACCGGGATCAGCAGCCCTATGTGATGCAGCCGTGCAAGACCCGGATTGTGGAAACGTGTGAATTTGCGAAAAAAATGGGGTATCACCGGCTTGGACTCGCGTTCTGCCTCGGGCTGGTCAGTGAGGCCGGCACTGTGGGAGGAATTCTTTCCGATCATGGGTTTGAGGTGGTGTCTGTTTGCTGCAAAGCCGGACGGTCATCCAAAGACCTGATCGGCATTGAAGAGGAAGACAAGATTTTCAGAGGAACCGACGAATCCATGTGCAATCCCATTTATCAGGCCCTGCTGCTGAACCATGAAAACGTGGATT